>DIUD01000031.1 GCA_002428225.1 Roseovarius sp. UBA6167
CCTTCGGCGGCTGGAAGAAATCGGCGTTTGGCGATCTCAACCAGCACGGGCCGGACGCTTTCAGGTTCTACACCCGCACCAAGACCGTCACCGCCCGCTGGCCGTCCGGCATCAAGGAAGGCGGCGAGTTCAACTTCAAGGCGATGGACTGATCGCCCTGCCCCCGCCCGTTCACCGATCCGTTCGGGTTCGGGCATGGGGCGCGCGGATCCCCCCCCCCGGCGCGCGAGATTTTCGCTTGCACGAATCTCGCGCGGCGCGTATCGCAGGGCTGCTTCGGTCCGGGGCCTTCGGGCGCCGGTGAAAAGGGAATGCGGTGCGATCCGTCCTTTGGATCAATTCCGCAACTGCCCCCGCAACTGTAGGCGGCGAGCGAGACCGGCACATGCCACTGCGCCAGCAGGTGTGGGAAGGCCCGGTCGAGCGATGACCCGCAAGTCAGGAGACCTGCCGAAGTGATCACCCTATCCGGGCGCGGGGCGCGCCGTGGATAACGGTCTTTTCCGTAGTGGTGGCGCTCACCGTCTGCGGAGGGGGCATGTCCTTTCCAATGACCGACACGCAAGGAAACCGTGCCGCGACCCGGCATTGGGGGACAAAAAGATGAAACATATCGCAACCTGCGCGCTTTGCGCTCTGGCCACGGCCCCCGCCGTGGCCCAAGAGGCGTTCGACCTCGACACCATAACCGTCATCGCCAACCAGACCGCAACCGCGCTCGAGCGTAGCGGCGCCACGGTCGAGATCATCACCGGATCCGAGGTGCAGGCCGCGCCGCGCGGCCGGCTTGGCGATTTCCTGACCTTCCAGCCGGGGATCACGTCCTCGGCCAACGGCCCGCTCGGCACCACCTCGACGGTACGGATCCGCGGCCTTGGCGGAGCCTATGTGCCGGTCTTCATCGACGGCATCGACGTGACCGACCCGGCCAGCAGCGGCGGCGGCTTCGATTTCGGCGGGCTGACCAATGCGGGGCTTGGCCGAATCGAGGTGCTCAAGGGCTCGCAATCCGCGCGCTTTGGCCAGAATGCCGTGGGCGGCGTCATCAATATCGAAAGCCTGCGCCCCACCGAGGACGGCGTGCACGGCTTTGCCGAGGTAGAGGCGGGCAGCTTCGATTTCCGGCGCGGCGTGCTTGGCCTGACGGCGCGCACCGCGCGCACCGATCTGGCATTCAGCTACAGCCGCACCGAGACCGACGGCTTTTCCGCCTCGGCCTTCGGCACCGAGGACGACGGGTTCGAGGCGAGCCAGGCCAATCTCTATTTCCGCCACCAGATCACCGATATCCTTGCCGCCGGCCTCTCGGCGCTCTATATCGACAGCCGTGCCGAGTTCGACGAGTTCGGCGGCGACGGCGCGCCCCCCTTCGACGAGTTCAACAAGACCGAGGCCACAGGCCTGCGCGGCTTTGTCGAGTTGCAGACCGGGGCCGTCAGCCACGAGGTGGCACTGAGCCATTTCGAGAGCGACCGCGTGAGCAATTCCAACGGCGTGGCCAGCCCGTTCAAGGGCGAGCGGCGGCGCATCGACTATCGCGGCAGCTACGACACGGGCGGGATCTGGTCGCTAAATTTCGGCGCCGATTACACCGAGGAGGAAGACCTGAACCAGAAAATCGACATCGTCGGCGTGCAGACGGAGTTGCTGATCGCGCCCACCGATACGCTCGACCTGGCATTTTCGGTCCGCAATGACGACCATTCGGAATTTTCCTCGGAACTGTCGTCGCGCGCGGCGCTGTCGTGGCGGGCGCGGCCCGATCTGATCGTGCGCGCCTCGGTCTCCGACGGGTTCCGCGCGCCGACGCTGACGCAGCTCGATCCGTTCTTCGGCGACCCCGATTTCCAGCCCGAAACCAGCCTGAGCTACGATTTCGGGGTGGAAAAACGTCTTGACGGCGGCTTCCTGCGCGCCACGCTGTTCTACACCGAAATCGACGACCAGATTTTCTTTGACGGCAATTCGATGCGCTGTCCCTCGGGCTTCGGCTGTTTTGAAAAGGGCGATTTCGAGGCCCGCGGGCTGGAGCTGTCGGGCCGCGTGGCGATCAACGCCTTTCTCACGCTCGATGCCGCCTATACCTATACCGATGCCGACCAGAACGGCGAGCGCGCCGCGCGTGTGCCGCGCCATGATGTCGCCCTCGGGCTTGGCGCGCAGATCACGCCGCGCATGGATGCGCAATTCACCGTGCAGCATGTCGCGGATGTCGAGCCCTCGGCCTTTGCCCCGCCGGTCAACAAGGTGGGCGACTACACGCTTTTCCACGTCAACGCGAATTACGCGCTGACCGATGCGGTCACGGCCTATCTCCGGGTCGAGAACCTCTTTGACGAGGATTACGAGACGGCGGGCGGGTTCAATACCTCGGGGCGCGCGGGCTTTGTGGGGCTGCGTGCGTCTTTCTAGGCTCATATCGCTCGGGGCGGCCCTCGCGCTTGCGGGGGCCATGGCGCGGGCCGAGCCGGCGCCGCGCCGGGTCGTGTCGATCAACCTTTGCACCGACCAGCTTGCGATGATGCTGGCCGCCCCCGGCCAGCTTGTTTCGGTCTCGCGGCTGGCCGCCGATCCGCACAGTTCCGCCATGGCCGGGGCGGCGCGCGCCTTTCCGGCCAATCACGGGCGCGCCGAGGAAATCTACCTGCTCAAGCCGGATCTGGTGCTGGCGGGGCGCTATTCCTCGCGCGCCACGGTCGGGATGCTGCGCCGGGTGGGGCTGCGGGTCGCGCTGTTCGACACGGCCACATCGCTTGCCGACACGCGCGCGCGCATCGCGCAGATGGCGCGCGCGCTCGGGCGAGAGGAGGCGGGCGCGGCGCTCATCGCGGATTTCGACGCGCGCCTCGCCATGCTCGCCGCGCCCGAGAGCGGGCGGCGCGCGGCGCTCTACCATCCCAACGGCTACACGCTTGGCGGCGGTACGCTGGCAGATGACATCCTGCGCGCGGGCGGCTTCGGCAATGTCGCGCGCGATCTGGGCCAGAGGGGCGGCGGCACGCTGGCGCTGGAACAGCTGGTGATGGCGGCGCCCGACCTGCTCATCCGCGCGCAGCCCCTGCCCGGCGCCTCGCGCTCGGAGGATGTGATGGCGCATCCCGCGCTCGAGCGGCTTGCCGCCGCCACTGCCGGGCTGCGCATCACCTCGCCCGACTGGATCTGCGGCACGCCGCATGTGCTGGGCGCGGTCGCCACCGTGGCCCGCGCGCGGGAGGCACTGGAATGAGGCCCCTCGCCCCTGCCCTTGCCGCCCTCGTGGCCGCGCTCTTCCTCGCCTCGCTGGTCACGGGCCCCGCGGAGATCGGCGCGGGAGAGGCGCTGCGCGCGCTCGTCTCTGGCGGCGAAGGGCCGGTCCCGCTGGTCATGCGCGAAATCCGCTTGCCGCGCGCGATCCTCGGCCTGATGATCGGGGCAAGCCTTGGCCTCTCTGGCGCGGCGATGCAAGGCTATCTGCGCAACCCGCTGGCCGAGCCAGGGCTGATCGGCGTCTCGGGCAGCGCCGCACTCGGCGCGGTGCTGGCGATCCACACCGGGCTTGCCGCCACGTTCACCCTCGCGCTGCCGCTGGCCGCGCTGGCGGGCGCGGGCGCGGGCGTTCTGCTGATCCTGATGCTGGCGGGGCCGCGCGGCGGGTCGATCACGCTCATCCTTGCGGGCATCGCCATCTCGGCACTGGCGGGCGCGCTCACCTCGCTGGTGCTCAACCTCTCGCCCAATCCCTATGCCGCCTCGGAAATCGTGTTCTGGATGATGGGCTCGCTCGCCGACCGCTCGATGACGCATGTCTGGCTGGCGCTGCCGTTCATGCTTGGGGGCGGCGCGGCGCTACTCGGCCTCGGACGCGGGCTTGACGCGCTCACGCTGGGCGAGGACGCGGCCGAGGCGATGGGGCTGCGGCTGGCGCGCCTGCGGCTCACGCTGGTGCTGGGCACGGCGGCGATGGTGGGGGCTGCGGTGGCGGTGGCGGGCGCGATCGGCTTTGTCGGCCTCGTCGTGCCGCATCTGTTGCGGCCGCTTGTCGGCGCGCGGCCGTCACGGCTCCTGTGGGCCTCGGGGCTGGGAGGCGCGGCGATGCTGCTGGCCGCGGACATCGCCGTGCGGCTGATCCTGCCCGAGCGCGACCTGAAACTGGGCGTGCTCACCGCCATCGTCGGCGCGCCGCTGTTTTTGCACCTCATCTACAAGACGCGGGGAGCACAGGCATGACGCTGCTTTCGCTCGGCAATCTCTCGGTGCGCCTGCGTGGCCGCCCGATCCTGTCAAACGTCACGCTCAACGTGGGCGCGGGCGAGTTCGTCGGCCTCATCGGCCCCAATGGCGCGGGCAAGACCACGCTCATGCGCGCCGCGCTTGGCCTCTTGCCGCATGAGGGCCGCAGCAGCCTTGCCGCCCTGCCCCCCGAGGCGCGCGGCCGCAGGGCGGCCTGGATGCCGCAGGCGCGCGACATCGCCTGGCCGGTCAGCGTGGAAACGCTGGTGGCTTTGGGGCGCACGCCGCATCTGGGCGGCTGGCAGGGGCTGCGCGCGACCGACCGCGCCCACGTGGACCGCGCATTGGCCACGATGGGGCTGGAGGGCCTGCGCCACCGCACCGCCACGCGCCTTTCGGGGGGCGAGCAGGCGATGGCGCTGATCGCCCGCGCGCTGGCGCAGGACACGCCCCTCCTGATGGCCGACGAACCCATTGCCGGGCTCGACCCGGCCAACCAGATCGCCACCATGGCGGTGTTTGCCCGGCTCGCGCATGAGGGCCGCGCCGTCATCGCATCGCTGCACGATCTGGGGCTGGCGGCGCGCCACTGCTCACGCCTCATCCTGCTGGGCGAAGGGGGCATCGCCGCCGACGGCCCGCCCGAGAGGGTGCTGACGCCCGACAATCTCGCCCGTATCTTCCACGTCACGGCCCATTATGCCACCACACCGCAAGGCCCGGTCTTTCAACCGCTGGAGGTCATCGAGTGAGTGCGCTGCATCATGACCACCCTTGGCTGACCCTCGATCTGGGCACCGAAATGCCGGTGCTCAGCTGGGCGGTGAACCGCCCCGGCCTCGTGCGCGCGCGGCGCATCCTGTGGCGCGAGGTGCGCAATGCCGACCTGCCCCTGGGCCTCGATGTCGAGGCGTGGCTTGCGGGAGAACTGGCGGCGCGGGGCGCCCTGGATGCGGTCTGTTTCCTCACCTCCTGCGACATCGCGCAGGTCTGCGAGGCGCGCGCCGAGGCAGACGGCATCCGCGCCCGCGCCGTCGCCACGGTGGGGCTGTCGAACGCCGAATCGGTGGGCACCCGCCTGCCCCCCGCCAGCCATGGCTGGGGCACGATCAACATCGCCGTCACGCTCTCCGCGGGCCTGGCCGAGGCCGCGCGCATCGAGGCCCTGAGCATCGCCACGCAGGCCCGCACCGCCGCGCTGCTGCACTCCGGTTTGCGCCTGCCAACCGGCCCCGTCACCGGCACCGGCACCGATTGCATCGCGCTCGCCGCGCCCGAGGGCGACATGCGCCATGCCGGGCTGCACACCGGCGCGGGCGAGGCCGTGGGCCGCGCGGTGCTGGACGCGGTGACGCGCGGCGTGGCCCTCTGGCAGGCCAGCGACGCGGCAAGGGAGGCCCGCCATGGATGAAACGACCCTCACAGGTTTTCTCGACCGGGGCGGCCCGGCGCTCTGGGTGATTGCCGCGCTGTCGGTGCTGACGCTGGCGCTGATCCTGTGGAAGCTCTGGCGGCTGATGCTGACCGGCGCGTGGTCCGGCGCCGTCACCGAACGCGCGGTCGCGCTCTGGCAGCACGGGCAGCGCGCGCAGGCGATGACCCTCCTGCGCCCGCGCGGCTCGCTTCGGGCACGGCTGGCGCTGGCGGCGATGGAGGCGCGCGGCGTGGCACAGTGGTCCGAGGCGCAGGCGCGCGAAGAGACGACGCGCGTGGCCAAGCTGCTGCTGGGCGAGGCCCGCACCGGACTGCGCGCGCTGGAACTGATCGCCACCATCGCGCCGCTGATCGGCCTTCTGGGCACGGTGCTGGGCATGATCGCCGCCTTCCAGGCGTTGCAGGCAAGCGGCAACAGCGCCGATCCGTCGGTCCTTGCCGGCGGCATCTGGGAGGCGCTGCTGACCACCGCCGCGGGCATGGCGGTGGCGATCCCCGCCTCGGCGGCGCTGACATGGTTCGAGAGCGTGGCCGACCGCGTGCAGGCCGACATGGAGGACGCCGCAACGCGCATCTTCACGGCTGCGGGGGGGCGGCCATGATGCAGTTCGGCACGCCCCGCCCGGCCCGCCGCCCGAGCCTTACGCCGATGATCGACGTGGTGTTCCTGCTCTTGGTGTTCTTCATGCTGGCCGCGCGCTTCGGCCATGATCTGAGCCTGCCCATGGATACCGGCTGGGGGGCGGGTGCCTATGACGGCCCGCCGCGCCTTGTGGCGATCACCGAAGGCGGCGTGGCCCTCAACGGGCGCGCGCTGCCGCTCGACGCGCTGGCCGAGGCGCTCACGCCCCTGATGGAGACGCCCGAGGATATCGTCGTGCTGCGCCCCGCCGCCGGCGTCGCCTTGCAACGGCTGATCGCGGTGAGCGATGCCCTGCGCGCCGCCGGTCTCATGCGTCTCGTGGTGGTGGAGTAGTCCGATGGAATTCGCCCGCCCCCGTCACCGCCGCCCGCTCGAGCCGATCGTGCCGATGATCAACGTGGTGTTCCTGCTGCTGATCTTCTTCCTGATGAGCGCGCAGATCGCACCCCCCGCCCCGTTTGACGTGACCCTGCCCGAAAGCGGCGCGGGCGAGCGTGCGGCCCCGGCCGACACGCTCTACATGGATGAGGGCGGGCGGCTTGCGTTCAACGCCGTGCGGGGCGATGCGGTGCTCGATGCGCTCGCCGCCCGCGCCACGCCGGATGCCGCCCTGCAAATCCGTGCCGATGCCGGCATGGAGGCGCGCGCGCTGGCGCGGCTCTTGCCGGAACTGGCCGCGCACGGGGTGGCAAAGGTCGAGATCGTGACGAGGGCGAAATGATCCGGGGGCTGGAATTCGCAGGCTTCGTGGCGCTGGCGGCGGCGGTTCATGCGGGTATCTGGTCCGCGGCACCCGACGGCGGCGGCGCAGGCGGTGCGCAAGGGACCGAGACGGTGACGCTCGCCGCCGCCGCGCCACGACTGGCCGCGCTCGTGGCGACATGGGAGCGCCCGGTCGAGGCGCAGGACCACGCCCCCCCGCCCCCCGACCTGCCCGAAGCCCTGCCCGTGCCCGACCCCCTGCCCGTCGAGTTGCCCACGCCAAGGGCCCGCGCGCGTCACGACACACCTGCGCCGCCGCTCCCCGAGGCTCTGCCCTCACCGGCCCCGCCCGAGACGGACCGCAGCACGGCGGACGCGCCCCGCCGCCCTGTCATGCGTCCTGCCCGGGAACCAACCCAATCCGCCCTCGTGCGCCCCAAACAGACCGCACGCGACTCAGGCCGGCAGGAGGCGGGCGGGGCCGCACAGGCCAGCGCCCCGGCAAGGCTCGACACGGCCACCCGCAGCAGCCTCATGGCACAATGGGGCGGCGCGATCCGGGCACGGATCGAGCGGCAGAAACGCTATCCGGCGGGCACGCGCGCACAAGGCACCGTGCATCTGGTGCTCGATGTGAGCGGCGACGGGCGGCTTCTGGGTGTCAAGGTCGCGCACGCGTCGGGAGATCCCAGGCTCGACGCGGCGGCGGTAAATGCGGTGCGCCGCGCGCGCCTGCCCGCCAAGCCCGACCGCCTGCCGGGGCAGCAGCACCGCTTTACGCTGCCCGTGGCGTTTTCCCGCTGAGCACGCGGACGTGACCCCGCAGCGCGGATTTCTTTGCTACAACTCTCGCGCGATCTGAGCTACACGAGACACGCAGCAAGGAGCAGCCCATGGCCCCCACGCAAAAACCCATCAACCTTGCGCTGCAAGGCGGAGGCGCGCATGGCGCGTTCACCTGGGGTGTGCTCGATTACCTTCTGGAGGACGGGCGCCTGCGAATCGCGGGGATTTCGGGCACCTCAGCAGGTGCCATGAACGCCGTGGCGCTCGCCGATGGCATGACCCGCGCTGGCCCCGAGGGCGCGCGCGCCGCGCTTGACAGGTTCTGGCGCGCGATGAGCGAGAGCGTACGCCACTCACCCCTGCAACGGACACCCGTGGACCGGCTGATCGGCAACTGGGGGCTTGAGAACAACCCGTTCTACCACTTCATGAATGCGCTCACGGGCGTGGCCTCGCCCTATCAGCTCAACCCGCTCAACATCAATCCGTTGCGCGATCTGGTGGCCGAAACGATCGATTTCGACATGGTCCGCTGCTGCACCGCCTTCAAGCTGTTCGTGTCGGCCACCAATGTCGAGACCGGGCGCGTCAAGGTCTTTTCACGCGAGGAGCTGACCGTGGACATGGTGATGGCCTCGGCCTGTTTGCCGCAGCTCTATCAGGCGGTAGAGATCGACGGCGTTCCCTACTGGGACGGCGGCTTCATGGGCAACCCGGCGCTCTTTCCGCTCTATGGCAAGACCGGCACCGACGATATCGTGGTTGTCCAGATCAACCCGATCGAGCGCAAGGGCGCACCGCGCACCGCCCAGGAAATCCAGGACCGGATCAACGAGATCACCTTCAACGCAAGCCTTCTCAAGGAATTGCGCGCGGTCGAGTTCGTCAACCGCCTGATCGCGCAGGGCAAGCTCTCGACCGACCATTACCGCCCCGTCAAGATCCACCTGATCGAGAACGAGGCGATGCTCAAGCCGCTGGGGGCGTCCTCGAAGGTGAACGTGGAATGGAGCTTTCTCAAGCGGCTGCGCGACATCGGCCGCGAGACCGCTGCGCGCTGGCTCGACCGCTGTTTTGAGCGGATCGGACAGGAAAGCACCGTCGATCTGCGCGCCATGTTCCAGGGGATCGGGGCCGAGCATCAGGGCTGAGGCGGCGCGTCGCTCCCACCCCGCCTGTGCGCCCCCGCACGTCGCCTGCGCGGCCCTGAGGCTGGAGCCGCGCGCGCGCCGGGCCTAGATTGCCGATGAAAGGAGGGCCCGATTCATGGGACAGCTCATTGACGGCATCTGGCACGATACCTGGTACGACACCAAATCCACGGGTGGAAAATTTGTCCGTTCCACGGCCAGGTTCCGCAACTGGATTACCGCCGATGGCAGCCCCGGCCCCTCGGGCAAACGCGGGTTCGCGGCGGAATCGGGGCGCTATCACCTCTATGTCGCGCTCGCCTGTCCCTGGGCGCATCGCACACTGATCTTTCGCGCGCTCAAGGAGTTGACGGATCACATCGGCGTCTCGGTGGTTCATCCCGACATGCTGAGCGAGGGCTGGGAGTTTCGCACAGATTACCCCGGCGCGACCGGCGACAGGCTCTATGGTCTGCCTTATGCCCGCGACATCTATCTCAAGGCCGACCCCACAATTTCGGGCCGCGTCACCGTGCCGATCCTGTGGGATATCGAGCACGAGACCATCGTCTCCAATGAAAGCTCCGAGATCATCCGCATGTTCAACGCGGCCTTCGATGCCATCACCGGCAATAGCGACGATTACTGGCCCGAGGATCTGCGCGCCGCCATCGAGCCGGTCAACGCGCGCATCTACGACACCGTCAACAACGGCGTCTACAAGGCCGGCTTCGCCACCAGCCAGGAGGCCTATGACGCCGCCGTGCATCCGCTGTTCGAGAGCCTCGACTGGCTGGAGGAGCGCCTCGCGCAGAACCGTTATCTGATGGGCGAGCGGCTGACCGAGGCCGACTGGCGGCTTTTCACCACGCTCATCCGCTTTGATCCGGTCTATCACCTGCATTTCAAGTGCAACCGCAAGCGGATCGTCGATTACCCGAACCTCTGGGGCTATCTGCGCGAGCTCTACCAATGGCCGGGCGTGCGCGGCACGGTGGATTTCGACCATATCGTGCGCCACTACCATTACAGCCACGACACGATCAATCCGCACCGGATCATCCCCATCAATCCGGTGCTCGATTACGACGCGCCGCATGGGCGGGGCTGAGCGGCCCAATTCCCCACGGGCGTTCCGGCCCCGCACCCCGATCTCGCGCACCCGTCATCCCCGCGCAGGCGGGGACCTCGCCGGTCCATCCCCGCGCAGGCGGAGATCTCGCCGGTCCGGGAGATCCCCGGGGCAAGCCCGCGGGTGACGGGTAAAGGCCCGCCCCCCTCAGCCGCGCCGGGCGCCGACCATGCCCATGATCGCGTAGGTCCGCTCGATGATCGGCGCGGCGATGGCGCGGGCGCGCGCGGCGCCGTTGGCGAGGATGCGGTCGATCTCGGCCTGGTCCTGCATCAGCCGCGCCATCTCCGAGGAAATCGGCGCGAGGCGCTCCACCGCCAGATCGGCCAGCCGCGGCTTGAACTCGGAAAACGCCATGCCACCCGCCTCGGCCATCACGGCCTCCACGCTCGTGTCGGCGAGTGCCGCGTAGATATTCACCAGGTTGCGCGCCTCGGGCCGGCCTTCCAGCCCCTCGACCTCGGAGGGCAGCGGCTCGGGGTCGGTTTTGGCCTTGCGGATCTTTTTGGAAATCGTGTCGGCATCGTCGGTGAGGTTGATCCGGCTCATGTCGGACGGGTCGGATTTGGACATCTTCCTGGTGCCGTCGCGCAGCGACATGACCCGCGTGCCGGCGCCCTCGATCACCGGCTCGGGGACCGGAAAGAACTCTACCCCGTAATCGTGGTTGAACTTCATGGCGATGTCGCGCGTCAACTCGATGTGCTGCTTCTGGTCCTCGCCGACCGGCACATGGGTGGCGTGATAGGCAAGGATATCGGCGGCCATCAGCGCCGGATAGGCGAACAGCCCGAGCGAGGCGTTCTGCGCGTTCTTGCCGGCCTTGTCCTTGAACTGCGTCATCCGCTGCATCCAGCCCATGCGCGCGACGCAGTTGCACACCCAGGCCAGCTGGCTGTGCTCGGCGACCTGGCTCTGGTTGAAGAGGATCGAGCGCGCCGGGTCAAGCCCCGCGGCGATGAACCCCGCCGCCAGTTCGCGCGTGGCGCGCGCCAGATCGGCCGGCTCCTGCCAGACGGTGACGGCGTGCAGGTCCACCATGCAATAAAGCGTCTCGACACCCTGCTCCTGCGCCTCGGCGAACCGCTTGAGCGCGCCGAGGTAGTTGCCCAGATGAAGGTTGCCCGAGGGCTGGATTCCCGAAAAGACGCGCGGGGTAAAGGCCGCCTCGGTCATGGGCTCACTCCGTGGTGGATTTCTCTGCCCGCCTCGCTTACCCATGGCGCCAAGCCCCGTCAAGGAGAGCGGCCATGCGCGACGATCCCAGCCCCCTCAACCCGATCCCGCCGGCGGTGCTGGTGCTGTTTCTGGTCATCATCGGGATCGAGGCGGCGTTCTCGCTTGGCGCGCGGGGGCTGATCGGCGGGCCGGCGGCGGTGGGCTGGCGCGCGGCGGCGATCGAGGATTACGGCTTTCACCCCGAAATCCTGCGCTGGATGATCGAGACCGGGCAATATCCCGTGGAACATCTCCGCCGCCTCGTCAGCTATGCCTTTGTCCATGGCAGCTTTACCCACGCGCTTTTCGCCGGTGTGCTGATCCTCGCCATGGGCAAGTTTCTGGCCGAGGTGTTCCGGCACTGGGCGGTGCTGGCGCTTTTCGCCATTTCAACCGTGGCGGGCGCGGCCGCCTATGCCGCCCTGCCCGGCCCGCAGCCGTGGCTCATCGGCGCGTTTCCCGGCGTCTATGGCCTGATCGGCGGGTTCACCTATGTGCTCTGGCTGCGGCTGGGGCAGGTGGGGGCCAATCAGACGCGCGCCTTCACGCTCATCGGCGTGCTGATGGGGCTGCAACTGGTCTTTGCGCTGCTGTTCGGGGCCGCGCCGACATGGGTCGCCGATGTGGCGGGGTTCGCCGCCGGGTTTCTGGCCTCGGTGCCGCTCAGCCCTCGTGGCTGGGCGCGGCTCCTCGCGCGGCTGCGGCAAGAGTGATCCCGCACTCGGCGCATGGAACGCCTGGTCGCCCGGTCGAACGCCTTGCCAAACCCGTCCGCGCACGGCAGGCTGGGCGCATGATCGACGCCCAGCACTCGCACCTTCTGGTGATCGACTTTCAGGCCCGCCTCATGCCCGCGATCCATCAGGGGGCGGGCGCGCTTGCCAATGGCGCGCGGCTGCTGCGGGCCGCGCGGCTGCTCGACGTGCCGCGCATCTTTACCGAGCAGACCCCCGACAAACTTGGCCACACGGTGCCCGAGCTTGCCCCCGGGCCAGACGAGGCGGTGCTGACGAAAAAGAGCTTTGACGCCTGCGCCGACACCGCGCTGGCAAGGACAGTCCCCGCCGGCCAGCGCATCGTGGTTTGCGGCTGCGAGGCCCATGTCTGCGTGTTGCAAAGCGTTCTGGGGCTGATGTCGGCGGGGCGCGNNCGCGAGGTGGCCGTCGTCGCCGACGCCACCGGATCGCGCGCGCCCGCCAATCGCGACGCCGCAATCGCGCGCATGGCGCATCACGGCGCCGAGATCGTCACCGCCGAGATGGTTCTTTTTGAGTGGCTGAAAAGCGCCGGTCATCCCCGCTTTCGCGAGGTGCTGGCGCTCATCAGATAGCTCAGGCGGCCTGCCGCGTGCGGCGGCGGCTGCGCGCCGCTGCCCCCGGCTTTGCCTGCCCGGGCTTGGCAGAGCCGTGATTGTTACCCCCGCCATAACCGCCGGCGCCCGTCTTGGCGCCACCCGGCTTGCCGCCACCGCCGCTCCGCCGCGGTCCGCCCCGGCCCGAGGGCGTGGACTTCTGACCCGGCATCACCTCCCACGGTGTGCCCGAGGCAACCGGTATGGTCATGCCCAGAATTTTCTGGATGTCCTTCAATTCGCCCATCTCGTCGGGGGCGCAAAAGGCGATGGCCGCGCCGTCACGACCGGCGCGCGCGGTGCGACCGATCCGGTGCACATAATTGTCCGGCACGTTGGGCAATTCGTAGTTATAGACGTGTTTCACATCGGGGATGTCGAGGCCACGCGCCGCGACATCGGTCGCCACCAGCACCTTGGCGTGTCCGTCACGAAAGGCGCGCAGCGCGCGATCGCGCTGGCCCTGGCTCTTGTTGCCGTGGATCGTGGCCACGGCATAGCCCGCCTGCTCCAGCCGTTGCGCCAGCTTGTCGGCGCCGTGCTTGGTGCGGCCAAAGACCAGCGCCAGTTCGTCGCGGTGCCGGTCGAGCAGCTCGACCAGCAGATCGGCCTTGGCGGCCTTGGCGATGAAATGCACCTCCTGCGTGACCTTGTCGGCGGGCTTGCCCGGCGGGCTGACCTGCACGCGGCGGGGGTTTTTCAGATAGCTCGCGGCGATCTCTTCCATCTGTTTCGGCATGGTGGCCGAGAACAGCATCGTCTGACGCGCTGCGGGCAACAGCCCGGCGATGCGGCGCAGCGCATGGATGAACCCGAGATCGAGCATCTGATCGGCCTCGTCGAGCACCAGAAAGCTTGCAGTGTCGAGGCGCAACGCGCGCCGGTCGATGAGATCGAGAAGCCGCCCCGGCGTGGCCACCAGGATATCACAGCCCCGCTCCATCCGGTTGACCTGCGCGCCGATCGAGGTGCCGCCGACGACAAGGTTGATGCGAATCGGGCTGTCCTTGACCAGCGGCATGAGCGCGTCGCGGATCTGGCCCGCCAGTTCGCGCGTCGGCGCAAGGATGAGGCTGCGCACAGATCTGGGCGCCGGACGCTCGGGGTTCGCCATCAGCCCCGCCACCAGCGGCAGGCCAAAGGCCAGCGTCTTGCCGGTGCCGGTCTGCGCCAGCCCCATCACGTCGTCGCCGTCGAGCGCGTGCGGAATCGCACGGGCCTGGATCGGCGTCGGCTCGGAGACGCCAAGTGCGCCCAGCTTGCGGGTCAGCGACTCGGGCAGGCCCATCGTGTCGAAAAGTGTCAAATCAAGTCCTTTCAGGCGCCGGGCCCCTGCCCGCGCACCCGTGATCGTGGTTGCACCATGGGCAGGGCGGGGCCGATTGCCCACACCCTCCGGCCGGTGTCTGGCCCCACGCGTGATCTTGGGAACAGGTCCGCGACATTTCATCCTGATCGGCCCAAGGGGCCGGGCTGCTCACGCGGCAGGAAATGTCGGTTGATCGCCATATGACGGCACGGCGCGGCAAAGTCAAGCGCCACGCTCAGGGCGGCCGCGACCCTTGCCCGCGATGCCCGCGCGTCAGCCCCGCGCCATCCCCGCCCGCACCGCGCGCTCGCAGGCGCGCGCCAGCGCCTTGCGGTCGGGACAGGCCGCCACGTCGAGCGGCGCGTGACAGACGAGCCGCACCCGCCCCTGCCGGGGCGCGCCAAGCACCTGGGAAAGATGCGCGCCAAGCTCCATGTCGCCCCACCAGCCGTAGAACCGCGCGTCCTGCCCCGCGGGCGCCTCATAGACCAGCGTCACCGGCTGCACCCTTACCCCCCCGCCCAGATCGTGCAACGCTTGAAACAGCGTCGATTTGAACGGCAGCACGCGCAACCCGTCGCTGCTGCTGCCCTCGGGAAAGAACAGCAGCCGTTGCCCCGCGCCGAGCCGTTGCGCCAGCATCGCGGTCTGCGCGTGTGCCTCGCGCGGGTCGCGGCGGATGAATACCGTGCCGGCAAGCCGCGCGAGAAAGCCGATACCGGGCCAGCCCGCCACCTCGGCCTTGGACACGAAACAGACCCTCATGCGCGCATTGAGCACGAAAATATCGAGCCATGAGACATGGTTGGCCACCACCGCGCCGGGGCCGGTCTCGGGCGTGCCCTCGACCACCAGAGCGATGCCAAGGATGGCAAGCACGCGGCCACAGACCCAGACGGTGACGGGCTGCGTCCATGGCCGTTTCAGCCCGTGCAGCGCACGCTCCGGCCCGCGCAGCAGAAGCGTCGCCACCACTCCCGCGCCGATCACCGCCGCGATGCGCCCGCCCCGCCAGAGCACGCGGCGCCCGTGGCCGCGCGTGTGCGCCACCACGGGCGGCGGCGCATCCGAATGCCAGGTCATACTCACCGCGCATCCTCACCCGAATAAAGCGCCCGTTGCCGCGCGCTCAGCCGGGCGGTATCCATCACAAGGCAGACGTCGATCGTGTTGAAGGCATGATCCACGAACGCCCCCTCGCCGACGCAGCCCCCCAGCCGAAGATAGGCCTTGATGAGCGCGGGCACCGCGCGCATGGCCGCCACGCGGTCGATCCCGTCCTCGGGGATCAGATCCATCCGCTGAAAATGCGCCGCGCGCGCGCGCACCCGCAATTCGGGCGGCGCAAGGTGTCGGTGATGCAGAAGCGACAGCGGCTGTGCCAGCGCCTGCGCATCGGTTCCGTGAAAGCTCGCCACGCCGAACAGCACCTCGATGCCATGCGCCTCGACATAGCGCGCCAGCCCCTGCCAGAGATGATACAGCCCCGCCCCCCCGCGATAGGCGCGCGCCACACAAGACCGGCCCAGTTCCAGCAGCGGCCGCCCGCTCTCCTTCAGCGGCGCAAGGTCATATTCATCCTCGGAATAGAACTGTCCCGCGCGCTCTGCGGCCTCCTGGCGCAACAGGCGGTACACACCGACCACCGCGCCGCCGCGCGTCTCGTCGCGCAACAGCAGGTGGTCGAAGAACGGATCGAACCGATCACGCTCCAGCCGCGCCGCGTGATCCACCATCGCGCCGTCGCCGCCAAGTTCCTCGACGAAGACCTCGTAGCGCAGGCGCTGCGCCGCCGCGACGTCGGCCTCGGTGCGGGCAAGCTCTGTTCGGAATCGGGGCGCTGCGCTCATCGGCCTCGTCTTTCTGCGGTTGGCCGCGTTTAGCCCATCAGGCAGGTGGCGTGCAACGCGACGTTGCCCGCGGGCCGTGCGCGTGGTAAATCACGCGCATTAACTCACCAGTAACCAAGTTCAGTCATCAAGATGGGGCAGAAGTTCCACCCGGTTGCCGTCAATGACCATCTTGCCCACTTCGCGAAAGTTCACCGTGATGCGTCCCGCCACATTCGATTGCACCTGTCCAACCCCCCAATCGGGGCGCACGGGATTGGTCACGAGCATCCCTGGCTCCAGAAAAGCGTTGATCCCGGTCATGCTGGTCCCCTGTC
The DNA here is from genome assembly GCA_002428225.1 of Roseovarius sp. UBA6167. Taxonomy (GTDB): domain Bacteria; phylum Pseudomonadota; class Alphaproteobacteria; order Rhodobacterales; family Rhodobacteraceae; genus Roseovarius. The sequence continues at coordinate 16,082 of DIUD01000031.1, forward strand.
CCCGGTCCTGCCCCCGGTCCTGCCATGGCCGATGATACGCCCGATCTTGCCTCGCTTCTAGGGTCGCGCATCTGCCACGATCTGGCAAGCCCCCTGGGCGCGCTCATGGCCGGGCTCGATCTGATGGAGATGGCCGGACAGCCGACGCCGGAAATGGCGCTCATGCGCGAGAGCCTCGACGGCGCGCGCGCCGCGCTCGACCTGATGCGGCTCGCCTTCGGGCAGACATGCGAGGGCGCGGCCATCGAGGGCGAGACGCTGCGCCAATTGCTGGCGGCCCTGCTCGCCGCGCGCCCCCGTCTCACGCTCGACTGGGCAGTTGAGGGCACCTTGCCGCGCGCCGAGGCGCAACAGATCACGCTCGCGCTGCTGTGCGCGCTCCACGCGCTGCCGCGCGGCGGCACGCTGCGCATAGCACATGAGGGCGCGGCCCTCACGCTGACCGCCACCGGCGCCATAGCCGCCGATCCCGCGCTCTGGGAGGGGCTTTCGGGCAGCAACCCACTGCCCGCCGCCGATCCGCGCCGGATCGAATTCTCCCTGCTCGCCCGGCATCTGACAAAGCGCGGTGCCCGAATTGCCATCAGACACGATCCGGAAAAGCTCCGGCTCTCTCTGTCGCAGAGCAAGACCGATTGATCTTGGCGGGGATTCCCCGATACTTGGCACCATGACCCGACCCGAGCACCCCCCGCACGCCGCCGTGCCCGCATCTGACCCCGCGCCCGATTTCCGGCGCATCCGCACCGTTGCGCAGGTCATCATCGCCTTTGCCGTGGTGCTGTTTCTGCTGGTGCAGGCGCGATTCATGCTGATTTCGCTGGCCACGGCGATCATCCTCTTCAGCCTGACCTCGGACGCGATCAACTTTATCGCACGGGTGCATATGGGACCGGCGCGCATTCCCAACTGGCTGGCGAGCATCTTCGCTCTGGCGCTCATCTCGGCGGTGCTGCTCAGCCTTTCGGCGGTGATTCTGTTACAAGCCAACACGGTGCTCTCGACCACGCTCGCCTATACCGACCGCGCGCCCGAGGCGATCGCCGCCGCCTTCTCATGGCTTGGCCCCGATGCCGAGGCGGCGGTGCGCGCCTCGGTCGCGACATTCGACGTGGCGGGCTACCTGCGTACGCTGGCGGGACAGGCGGGCAGCCTGATGCAGGGGGCGGTTCTGGTCATCCTGTTCGTCGGCTTTCTCTTTGCCGAGCGGGTCTGGTTCGACACCAAGCTCGAGAACCTTCTGAGCGACAAGGCGCAGGCCGCGAGGGCCAGCCGGATCATCTCGTCGATCGTCCACCGGGTGAACTATTACCTCTTGGTCAAGACGGCGGTCAGCGCGATCACCGGCCTCATGGTCTATGGCGTGGCGCACGCCTTCGGGCTCGATCTGGCCGGGCCGCTGGGAATTCTCACCTTCGTGCTCAACTATATCCCGGCGATCGGCTCGATCATCGCGACGGTGCTGGTGGCGCTGGTGACCTTCGTGCAACTGGCCGACGGACCTCTGACGCTCGCCATCTTCGCCATCACCGGCGCGATCCAGTTTCTCAACGGCAACATCATCGACCCGATGCTGATGGGGCGCGCGCTGCGCGTGTCCTCGTTCGGCATCATGATCAGCCTTACCTTCTGGGGCGCGGTCTGGGGGATACCGGGAATGTTTCTCGCGGTGCCGATCATGGTGGGCATCATGATCGTGTGCAGCCATGTGCCGGGCCTGCGCTGGATCGCGGTGCTCTTGTCGCGCGAGGGGCTGGCCGAGACCGAATCGGATCTGGAGCGGCCGCGCTGAACCTTGCCGCGCGGGATTGACGTTTGTCCGGCCCGGATGTGCCTCAGCCGGCAGCCTCGGTGAATTGCAGCCGCGCTAGGCGGGCGTAGAGGCCGTTCTCGGCCACGAGGGTCTCATGCGTGCCCTGCGCCACGATCCGGCCCTGCTCCATCACCACGATGCGGTCGGCCTTTTTCACTGTCGCCAGACGATGTGCCACGATGATCGTGGTCCGCGTTTTCGCCATCGCCTCGACCGCGGTCTGCACCGCGCGCTCGCTCTCGGCGTCGAGCGCCGATGTCGCCTCGTCCAGCAGCAGAACGGCAGCGTCGCGCAGGATCGCGCGGGCGATGGCGATGCGCTGTTTCTGCCCCCCCGAGAGCATCACGCCTCGCTCGCCCACAAAGGTGTCATAGCCCTGCGGCAGGGCGGCGATGAAGTCATGCGCATGGGCGGCGCGGGCGGCGGCCTCGATCTCGGCATCGGTGGCGTCGAGCCGGCCAAAGCGGATGTTCTCGCGCGCCGAGGTGGCAAAGATCACCGGATCCTGCGGCACCAGCGCCATTTCCCGGCGGAACTCGTGCCGCGCCATGTCGGCAAGCGCCACCCCGTCAAGCGTGATCCGCCCCGCATCCGGGTCATAGAAGCGCTGGATCAACTGGATCACGCTGGTCTTGCCCGCGCCCGACGGCCCCACCAGCGCCACCGTCTCGCCGGGCCGGATCGTCAGCGAAAAATCGTCGAGCGCCAGCACCCCGGGCCGCGCGGGATAGGCAAAGCGCACCGCGTCAAGGCCGATCTCGCCGCGCACCGGGCGCGGCACGGCCACGGGCCGCACGGGATCCTTCACCGGATCATCGGCCTGCAACAGCTCCACCAGCCGCTCGGTCGCGCCCGCCGCGCGCTGCAACTCGCCCCAGATCTCGGACAGTGCCGCCACCGCGCCCGCGACCATCACCGAATAGATCACGAACTGCACAAGGCTGCCTGCGGTCATGTCGCCCGCCCGGACATCGCGCGCCCCGATCCACAAAACGCCGACAATGCCGGTGAATACGAGAAAAATCACGATCACCGTCATCAGCGCACGGGTGTTGACGCGGCGGCGCGCGGCCTCATAGCTTTTCTCGGTGACATCGGCGAATTGCGCGCGGGTGGCGTCCTCATGGGTGAAAGCCTGCACCGTCTGCACCGACAAGAGCGCCTCGGACGCATTACCCGAGCTTTGCGCGATCCAGTCCTGATTCTCGCGGCTGAGCCCGCGCAAGCGCCGCCCCAGCGTCAGGATGGGCACGATCACCAGCGGCACGATCAGCAGAACCAGCCCGGTCAGCTTGGCCGAGGTCAGCAGCATCAGCCCCATGCCGCCGATGAACAGCAGCAGGTTGCGCAGCGCGATCGAGATGGACGAGCCGATCACCGACTGGATCAGCGTCGTGTCGGTGGTGATCCGGCTGAGCACCTCGCCGGTCATCAGGCGTTCGAAAAATGCCGGGCTCATGCCGATCACGCGGTCAAACACGGCCTTGCGGATATCGGCCACCACGCGCTCGCCCAGCCGCGTCACCAGCAGATAGCGCGCGCCGGTGCCAAGCGCCAGAAGCGCCGCGATCACAAGCGCCGCGCCGAAATACTGATCGAGCAGCGCGCCATCCTCGGTGTTGAAATTGTCCACCACCCGGCGCACCGCCATCGGCAGCGCGAGCGCCACGGCAGCGGTGAGCACCAGCGCGGCAACCGCAGCCGCCAGAAGCAGCCGATAGGGGCGCAGGAACGGCCAGAGCTCGGCCAGCGCGCCAACGCGCCGCGATTTCCCGCGATCGAGCAGATCGGCCCCGTTCCCGGCCCTGCGCACCATGTTATCCACTCCGTCCTGTTCGCCCCGGTTCCTTACGGCTGCAACGTCCGCAGGGGCCGGCACCGGACGCCCCTACGCCGCGCGGGGAAATACCCCTGCATGATCCGCGCAGCCGCCCCAATACCAGCGGCCCCCCCGAGGGGGCGCCGCGGCATCCGTCAGGCTCCGGGCAACAGGATCACTCCGCCCTGGCTAGGTTGCGCAGCACATAGTGCAGCACGCCGCCATGCTCGACATATTCCTTCTCGATGGCGGTATCTATGCGGCATTTTAGGGTGATCTCCTCGGTCGAGCCGTCGGCGCGGGTGATGGTGCAGGCCACCTCCTGCATGGGCGTCACATCGGCAAGGCCCTTGATGGTGAAACTCTCGTCGCCCTTGAGCCCCAGCGTCTTGCGGTTCTGCCCGCCGGTGAACTCGAACGGGATCACGCCCATGCCCACAAGGTTGGAGCGGTGGATGCGCTCGAAGCTCTCGGCGATGACCGCCTTGACCCCCAAAAGCGCGGTGCCCTTGGCCGCCCAGTCCCGCGAAGAGCCGGCGCCATATTCGACCCCGGCCACCACGACCAGCGGCACGCCCTTGTCCTGCCACGCCATCGCGGCATCGAAGATCGAGGTCTGCGCGCCGTCCGGCCCGAGCGTATAGCCGCCCTCGACCCCGTCGAGCATCTCGTTGCGGATGC
>DIUD01000004.1 GCA_002428225.1 Roseovarius sp. UBA6167
ACATAATCCTGAGCGCCGACAGCATCACGCACGGCTCTGCCGGCATAGCGACCCCCAGGCCCGCGATCTTCGGGCTGGAACTGGCGACAGACAAATCGTTCTACTATCTGATCCTGGCGATCTTGACGCTGGCCGTTCTGGGTTCCGCCAACATCAAACGCAGTCGCATCGGCCGCGCGTTTCTGGCGATCCGCGAACAGGATATCGCCGCCCGTGCGATGGGTGTCCCGGTGGCACGTTACAAGCTTTATGCCTTTGTCGTCAGCTCGTTTTATGGACGCGTTGCGGGCGCGCTGATGGCCTATCATATCCGTTTTGTAAACGTCGACAGCTTTAGCCTGATCCTCTCGATCGAGGCTGTTTCCATGATCATCGTTGGCGGTCTCGGATCCACTGCCGGGGGTGTCATTGGTGTGGTCTTCGTGCTGGGGCTGGCCGAGGTCTTGAACTATGTGATCAATTTGACGGGCGGGTCGCTGGGATCACTGTCGGCGTTGGAACTGAAAGGGTTCATTTACGGTCTGACCATCGTGCTTTTCCTGCGGTTCGAGCCGGACGGGCTGATGGGGATCTATCGCGAATACAAGAACCGATGGATCAACTGGCCATTCAGATACTGATACGGACGGTCCAGAAGGATGGGCCATAAAAAGGGGGAAGAAACAATGAACTGGTTTTCGAGAGGGACGCTGTCCGCCGCTCTTCTGGCGATTGGAGCGGCCGGTGCAATGGCGGAAGTCGGCGTTACCGACGACAAGATCATTCTGGGCGCCGTGGACCCGTTGACCGGCCCGCCCAGCCTTCTGGGCAAGGCGCATGCACTTGCGCTGAAAGTCTGGCAAGAAGATGTGAACGCCCGTGGCGGCATCAACGGCCGCAAGGTGGAGATTGTGTTCGAAGATGACGGATACGTTCCGGCGCGCACGCTTCAGGCGCTGAAGAAAATGGTTGAGGTCGATAAAATCTTCGGGCTGATCGGTACCTCGGGCAGTTCGCAACTGGCAGCCATGATGCCCCTGATCAACGAACTCGGCATCCCGACACTCAACAACATGGCGGTGAATTCGCACCATTTCGATCCGCCGTTGAATCCGCTGTTCGTGGTCGGACCGACCTATTGCCAGGAAATTGGCGCCGGGATGACGTATCTCGTCGAGGAACTCGGCTTGAAAGACGGAAAATACGCGATCGTCTTTCAGGACGACGAGTTCGGCGATGATGTCCGCTGTGGCTATCTCGCGGGCATCGAAAAATACGGTCTGAACAACGTGTTGGAGATTAGATTCAAGCGCGGCCAAAAGGATTTCTCGGCCGAAATGCTGCGGGCACGCGCCGCAGGCGTAAACGTGCTGGTTTCCGGCGGCGTCGTGGCCGAACACTCGACCCTGTTGAAGGAAGCCGCCAAGAACCGGATGGATATCACGTTCCTCGGCGCCCATTCCGCTCATCTGACCCCGGTTCAGGCGTTGGCCGAAAGTGCAGGCGACGGTTATTATGCGGCGGATTATGTGCCCCCGCTAACCTCACTTGAGGTTCCTGGTGTGGCGAAATTCATGGGACTGGCCAACACATATCTCAGCGACGCCGAACGGGATTCGCTGAACCGGTACTCGCTGGCGGGCTATGCCGGGGCCCTGATTTTCGAGCACGCTATGGCCGAGTGCGGCACTGACCTGACCCGGGCCTGCGTCATTGACAAACTGGAAGGTCTGGACGGGTTCGAAACCGGTGGCCTGCTGGGGCCGGTCACTTATGGCAAAGGCAACCGTCACGCGCCCACTTCAGTGATCGTTTTGCAATCCGACGCCAAGAACAAATCGTTCTCGATCGTGTCCGAGTGGATGGAAGTCGAATGACCTGCTGACATTTCCTTGAAAACCCTCTCCCTGCGAGCACGCGGGGAGAGACTCAAAATAAGGACGACAGCTGGAAATGAGCATCAATAAACTCCTTGTCGCCAATCGTGGCGAAATCGCCGCCCGCGTGGTGCGCACAGCCCGTGCCATCGGTATTAGGACTGCGGTGCTCCGGCATCCCGCAGAGATCGAAGCCCCGGCCCATCTTATTGCCGACGAGGTCGTGATGATCGAGGGGGTGACCCCGGTCGCTGCCTATCTCGATATTCCGCAGATCGTTGCGGCCGCAAAAAAGATTGGCGCTGATGCGGTGCATCCCGGCTACGGCTTTCTGTCGGAGAATGCCGGCTTCGTTGCGGCGCTGGAAGAAGCCGGTGTGACATTTGTCGGCCCGACCTCGGAGGTCATCGACCTGATGGGCGACAAGGTCCGCGCGCGCGCCTTTGTCGAGGCGCGCGGCTTTCCCGTCGCGCCCTCGGCGATCGAGGATGACGACCCCACGACATTCGTCGAACGCGCCCGCACCCTGGGCTATCCGCTTCTCATCAAACCCTCGGCGGGCGGCGGCGGTAAGGGGATGCGCATCGTGCGCGAGGACAGCACGTTGAAAGCCGAGATTGAAACCGCCCGCCGCGAAGGCCAGCGGTACTTCGGCGACGGTCGTCTGTTCGTCGAACGCTTTATCGAGCGCCCGCGCCATATCGAGGTGCAGGTGATGGGCGACGGGCAAGGCAACGTGGTGCATTTCTGGGAGCGCGAATGCTCGATCCAGCGCCGCTTCCAGAAGATCATCGAGGAAACGCCCTCGCCCGCGCTCTCGCCCGAACAGCGGCAGGACATCTGCAAAACCGCCGCCGGGATCGCCCGCGCCGTCAACTATCGCGGTGCCGGAACGGTGGAGTTCATCTATGCGCCCGACGGGGCCTTTTACTTTCTCGAAATGAACACCCGGCTTCAGGTCGAACATCCCGTGACCGAGATGGTCACGGGCTTCGATCTGGTCGCCGAACAGTTGCGCATCGCGGCGGGTGAGCCGCTGGGGCTGCAACAGGACGATATCGGCCAGACCGGCCATTCGATCGAGCTGCGGATCTGCGCCGAGGATGCCGCAGCCGATTTCCGCCCCGCCATCGGCGACATCCTGCTGCTGGACGAGCCGCAGGGCGAGGGCATCCGGGTGGACAGCGGTATCCTGGACGGCGGCAAGGTCACGGCTGATTTCGACCCGATGCTGTCGAAGCTGATCGTGCACGGGGCAGATCGCGCGCAGGCCATCGCCCGCGCGCGCGAGGCGGTGCAGAATTACGTCATCCTCGGGGTGACGACCAACACCGGCTATCTGGACGCGATCCTTGCCCATCCCGATTTCGCGTCGGGCGAGGTATCTACCGGGTTCCTGGCCGAACAGGCGGATGTGCTGACCGCGCCGGGCGAGGACGTCTCCGGCCTGCTGATGGCGGCGGCGGCCTTGTCGGACGAACGCCTGGTGGCCGAGGTCATGCAGATACCGGAAATGCACCGCAGGATGGGCGGGTGGAGAAACTGATGCGGCGAATATTCACGATCGGCGGCAACGAGGCCGAATGCTGGCTGACCCATGACGGCAGCTGTTTCGTGCTGAACACGCCCGATGGCGCGGTTCCCTGCCGGTTGGACCCGACCGGGGCGCCGGGGGGCTATCGTCTGCGGGTGCGCGGGCTTGTGCGCGATATCCGGCTGGCCGTCGGGCACGAGGCGACATTCGTGCACATGAACGGACGGGCTTTCGAGGTCGGGCGCGTCGATCCGGTCGAGCGGCTTGCCGCCAGGGCGGGGGCCGCCGGGGAGGATCGGCTGCTGGCACCGATGCCGGGGGTTGTCGTTTCGGTGGCGGTCAAGCCCGGAGACGCCGTTACCGAGGGCCAGCCGCTACTGGTCATCGAAAGCATGAAGCTTGAAACCACCCTGACCGCGCCGCGCGACGGTGTGATTGCCGAAATGCCATTTGCCGTGGGCGACAGTTTCGGGCTCAAGGCCGTCCTTGCCCAACTGGCCCCGCAGGAGGAGTGACAATGCGCCGGATCGAGAGCCATATCGACACCAACGCCGCCGACTACAAGGCCAATTTCGCCGCGATGAGCGAACGCCTGAAGGAGCTTCACGCCCGCCAGCACGCCGCCCGATTCGAGCGCCCGCAGCGCGACATCGACCGTCTGGCGCGGCAGAACAAGCTGGGCGTGCGCGAGCGGCTGGAACTGCTGCTCGATCCCGGCACGCCGTTCCTTGAATTCTCGACGCTGGCCGCCTGCCGCGAATATGACGGCGCCGTGCCCGGTGCCGCGGTGGTGACCGGCATCGGCATCGTGCAGGGCCGCGAGGTGGCCATCCACGCCAACGATGCCAGCGTCAAGGGCGGGGCCTGGTATCCGCACACGGTGAAAAAGATCGTGCGACTTCTCGATGTGGCATTGGAAAACCGTTTGCCGGTCGTCCATATCTGCGACAGCGCGGGCGGGTTCCTGCCGCTCCAGCACGGGGTGTTTCCCGACCGCTATCTGGGCGGGCGGGTGTTTCGCAACCAGGTCAAGCTCAGCCAGGCGAACATCCCGCAGGTCGCCATCGTCGGCGGGCATTGCACCGCGGGCGGGGCCTATGTGCCGACGCTGAGCGATTACAACATCATCATCGAAGGCACCGGGGCCATCTTCCTGGGCGGCCCGCCGCTGGTCAAGGCGGCCACCGGCGAAGAGGTCGGCGTGCAGGAACTGGGCGGCGCGGTGATGCACACATCGGTCTCGGGCACGGGCGATTATCGCGCCGCCACCGAACAGCACGCCTTTGCACTGGCGCGCGAAATCGTCAGCCAGTGGAAGCGTACGCCGAAAACGATCATCGAGACCGCAGCCCATGAAGAGCCGCATTACGACCCCCGGGAGCTTTACGGGATCATCCCCAGGGACCGAAAGACCCAGTTCGACATGCGCGAGGTCATCGCCCGGATCGTCGATGGGTCTCGGTTTCACGAATACCAGCCCGATTACGGCACCACGATGGTGTGCGGTTTTGCCCATATCTGGGGTTACAAGGTGGGGATCCTCGCCAATAACGGGGTGCTGTTCAACGACAGCTCGCTCAAGGCCGCGCATTTCATGCAACTGTGCAACCAGAACCGGACGCCGCTGGTATTTTTCCAGAACATCACCGGCTACATGGTTGGCCGCGAATACGAGGAACGCGGCATCGCCAAGGACGGCGCCAAGATGCTGATGGCGCAGGGCGGCTCGGTTGTGCCGAAATTCACCGTGATCGCCAACGCCTCTTATGGCGCGGGCAATTACGGGATGTGCGGGCGGGCCTGGGATGCGCGAACGCTGTTCATGTGGCCGCAGGCCGAAATCGGCGTCATGGGGGCGGACCAGGCCGCCAATACCATGGCCGATGTCAAGATCCGGCAGCTTGAACGCGAAGGCAAGCAGCTGAGCGAAGCGGACATCGCCGCGATCCGGGACCCGGTGCTGGAAAAATACCGCCGCGATGTCGAAGCCTATACCTCGACCTCGGAATTGTGGGATGACGGCATCCTCGACCCGGCGGACACGCGCAACGCGCTCGGCATGTCGATCTCCGCCTCGCTGAACGCGCCGATCGACGCGCCGCATTACGGGATTTTCCGGCTGTAACGGATCGAGCGGCCGCATTGTCTTGCGGAGAGACGCCTGTATCGAGGGGCGCGCGATCCCGTGAGTCGGGCCGCAGCCCCCCTTGAAAGACGTTCGCCATGCCCGAATTGCCAGAGGTCGAAACCGTCCGCCGTGGTCTGGCCCCCGTCATGGAGGGGCAGGTGATCGCGCGCGCGGGCGTGAACCGCCCCGATCTGCGCTGGCCCTTCCCGCGGGACATGGCGGCGCGGCTGACGGGTGCGCGGGTGCTGGCGCTGCGGCGGCGCGCGAAATACCTGCTGGCCGATCTCGACCGGGGCGAGACGCTGCTTGTCCATCTGGGCATGTCGGGGCGGATGCTGGTTTCGGGTGCGCCTGTCGGGCGGTTCGTGCATGACCATCCCGCCCCCGAGAAACACGACCATGTGGTCATCGACATGGCGGGCGGCGCGCGGATCACCTTCAACGATCCGCGCCGTTTCGGCGCGATGGACCTGATGGCGACGGCCGGTGCCGACGCCCATCCGCTATTGGCCAAACTCGGGCCAGAACCGCTTGGCAACGGGTTTCACGAGACCCACCTTGCCAGCGCCCTCGCCGGGCGGCGCACGCCCGTCAAGGCGGCGCTTCTCGATCAGCGGATCGTGGCGGGCCTGGGCAATATCTATGTCTGCGAGGCGCTCTTTCGCGCGGGCATTTCACCGCGCCGCCTGGCGGGCACTCTCGTGCCTGCGCGCATCGCGCGGCTGACCGCGGCCATTCGCGCCGTGCTGACCGAGGCCATCGCCGCGGGCGGCTCGTCCTTGCGCGATTACCGGCAAGCGGATGGCGGGCCGGGCTATTTCCAGCACGCTTTCGACGTCTATGGCCGCGAGGGGGCCCCCTGCCGCAAGCCCGGCTGCGGGGGCCGGATCGCGCGCATCGTGCAATCCGCGCGCTCCAGTTTCCATTGCCCGCAATGTCAAAGATAGGTTGAACGACAGCGCCAACATGATATGGACTCGGGCCGAGCATAACCAGGGAAGGCTGAAACCATGGCCTATGAGACGATCATCGTCGAAATAGAAGACCACGTTGCCCTCATCAAACTCAATCGCCCCGATGCGCTCAACGCGCTCAACGCCCAGTTGATGTCGGAACTGTCCGGGGCACTGACCGAGGCGCAGACCAACGACAAGGTGCGCTGCATCGTGCTGACCGGCTCGGAAAAGGCATTCGCCGCCGGGGCCGACATCAAGATGATGAGCGACAAGAGCTTTGTCGATGTCTTCACCGAAGACCTCTTCACCGCCGACAGCGACGCCATCATGCGCTTTCGCAAGCCGATCATCGCCGCCGTTTCGGGCTATGCGCTTGGCGGCGGCTGCGAACTGGCAATGATGTGCGATTTCATCATCTGCTCGGACACCGCGAAGTTCGGCCAGCCGGAAATCAACCTCGGCGTGATCGCGGGGCTTGGCGGCACGCAGCGCCTCACCCGCGCCATCGGCAAGGCCAAGGCCATGGACATGAACCTCACCGGGCGTTTCATGGATGCCGAGGAGGCCGAGCGCGCAGGGCTGGTAAGCCGCGTGGTCCCCGCGAAAAAGCTCATGGAAGAGGCAATGTCGGCGGCCCAGAAGATCGCCGAGAAGTCGATGATCTCGGTGATGGCCGCCAAGGAGGCGGTGAACCGCTCGTTCGAGACCACGCTGCGCGAGGGGCTTTTGTTCGAGCGGCGCGTGTTCCACTCGCTTTTCGCCACCGAGGACCAGAAAGAGGGCATGGCCGCCTTCGCCGAAAAGCGCGAGGCGCAGTTCCGCGACAAGTGAGCCGCGCACCGGGTATGGTGGCACCCGGCCCCGCCCGGCCAGACGGTGACAGGTGCCGGGAGGGGCTGCATCGGCAACGGGCCTTGTGCCGCGACGGGGCCCGCCTTCCGGGGCAGCCTCCCGCCCTTGGCGCTGGACAATCCTTGCCCGGGCGGCTCTCACTGCACGAGACCAGAGACACGACCGGAGGACGACGCCGTGACCACGACCGATCTGAAATCCTTGCTCAGGGACCCCGGCCTTGTGGCCGAACGCGCCTATGTCGGCGGGCAATGGGTCGATGGCGATAACGGCACGTTCGAGGTGACGAACCCCGCGCGTGGCGACGTCATCGCCAACGTGGCCGATCTCAGCCGTGCGCAGGTGGCCCATGCCATCGCCACAGCCGAGGCCGCGCAGAAGGACTGGGCGCAATGGACCGGCAAGGAGCGCGCCGCCGTGCTGCGCAAATGGTTCGACCTGATGATGGAGAATCAGCACGATCTTGGCGTGATCCTCACCGCCGAGCAGGGCAAGCCGCTGGCCGAGGCCAGGGGAGAGATCGCCTATGGTGCCTCTTTCGTCGAATTCTTCGCCGAGGAGGCCAAGCGCATCTACGGCGAGACCATCCCCGGCCATCAGCGCGACAAGCGCATCACCGTCATCAAGCAACCCGTCGGCGTCGCCGCCTCGATCACGCCGTGGAACTTTCCCAACGCCATGATTACGCGCAAGGCGGCCCCCGCGCTCGCCGCCGGTTGCGCCTTCATCGGGCGGCCCGCGTCCGAGACGCCGCTTTCGGCCACGGTCCTTGGCGTTCTGGCCGAGCGCGCAGGCATCCCCGCGGGCGTATTCAACATCGTCCCCTCGTCGCGCGCATCGGAAATCGGTAAGGAGTTCTGCGAGAACCCGGCCGTGCGCAAGCTGACCTTCACCGGCTCGACCGAGGTGGGGCGCATCCTGCTGCGTCAGGCCGCCGATCGGGTGATGAAATGCTCGATGGAGCTGGGCGGCAACGCGCCTTTCATCGTCTTCGACGACGCCGATCTCGATGCCGCCGTCGAGGGCGCGATCCTGTGCAAGTTCCGCAACAACGGCCAGACCTGCGTCTGCGCCAACCGCATCTATGTGCAATCGGGCGTCTATGACGCGTTTGCCGCCAAGCTCAAGGTCGCGGTCGAGAAACTGCGCATGGGCGACGGGTTCGACGAGGGCACGACGCTCGGGCCGCTCATCAGTGCCGAGGCCATATCGAAGGTGCAAGAACACGTCGCCGACGCCATCGCCAAGGGCGCAAGCGTGCTCATGGGCGGCGGCGCGCCGGTGCAGGGGCCGGGCCATTTCCTGCCGCCCACGATCCTCACGAGCGTCACGCAGGAGATGCTTGTCGCCACCGAAGAGACCTTCGGCCCCCTCGCGCCGCTTTTCCGGTTCGAGACGGTCGATGACGTGATCGCCATGGCCAATGACACGATCTTCGGCCTGGCGTCCTATTTCTACGCAAGCGACCTCAGCCGCGTCACGCGGGTGGCCGAGGCGCTCGAATACGGGATCGTCGGCGTCAATACCGGCATCATCTCGACCGAGGTGGCGCCCTTTGGCGGGGTCAAGCAATCCGGCCTTGGCCGCGAAGGCAGCCATCACGGCATCGACGAGTTTCTCGAGATGAAATACATCTGCATGAGCGTGTGACCCGGTCCCCGAGCACCGCGTTCAAGCCGCGCCCCGGCCGTCATCGCCCATCCCGCGGCAACCCAAGGCCACGTCACCCTCGGGCCTGTCCCGAGGGTCTCGTGCCGCCAGCAGATCCCCGCCTGCGCGGGGATGACGGCGCGCGGGCCGCCGCGGCTCAGGGCAATTCCGCCTCCGGGATGATCGGGAAGAACTCTCCGCCCGACCAGAGGCCGAACCAGCCATCATGCCGCGCGCCGATCTCCACCAGCCGGTAAAAGCTCTTGCGGTCGATCAGCGCCTCGAGATTGGCGCGCACCAGCACATAGGGCGCGGGCTCGCCCGTCTCGGGGTCGCGCTCCACCCTTATCGGATGCTCGGCCCCCGCGCGCGCATGATCGCCGACATTGGTCTCGAACCGGATCACCTGGTCGCGCCCCTGCCCTTTCACCTCGAAATCCACGGCGACGAAAGGCGCGTCATCGACAGTGATTCCCACCTTCTCAACCGGCGTCACGAGAAAATATTTCTCGCCGTCCTTGCGCAGGATGGAGGAAAACAGCCGTACCAGTTCCGGCCGCCCGATCGGCGTGCCAAGGTAGAACCACGTCCCGTCGCGCGCGATCCGCATGTCGAGATCGCCGCAGAACGGCGGGTTCCACAGATGCACCGGCGGCAGACCGCGCGCCTTGGCGGCGGCGCGCGCAGAGGCGGCGATGCCCTCGGGTGACGGTGATGTGACGCGCGTTTTGTTCATTGCTTTTGCCATTTCCGTTTCAGACGATACATTCCTCAGGTAATGATATATGTCTGACAGGAGTTTTTCCATGACCGACGATACAGAACTTCTGGCAGGTCTCGAGGCGCTGGAAGAGAAACTGGCCCGCGCGCGGGCCTCGATCACGCGGCGCTTCATCGGGCAGGACCGGGTTGTCGATCTGGCGCTCTCGGCGCTTTTGTGCGGCGGGCACGGTCTTTTGATCGGCCTGCCCGGCCTTGGCAAGACCCGGCTGGTCGAGACGCTCGGCACCGTCATGGGGCTGGCCACGAACCGGGTGCAGTTCACCCCCGATCTCATGCCCGCCGACATTCTCGGCTCCGAAGTGCTGGAAACCGCCCCGGACGGCAGCCGCGCGTTCAGGTTCATCGATGGCCCGATCTTCTGCCAGCTTCTGATGGCCGACGAGATCAACCGCGCCAGCCCGCGCACGCAATCGGCGCTGTTGCAGGCGATGCAGGAACGCCGCGTCACCGTGGCGGGCGAGACGCGCCCGCTTACCGCCCCCTTCCATGTGCTCGCCACGCAGAACCCGATCGAGCAGGAGGGCACCTATCCCCTCCCCGAGGCGCAGCTTGACCGGTTCCTTGTGCAGATCGAGGTGCCCTACCCCGACCGCGACACCGAACGCGCGATCCTGCTGGCCACGACCGGGGCCGACGAGGAAGAGGCGCATGAGGTCCTCACGCCCGGAGAGTTGATCGCCGCGCAGGCGATGCTGCGCCGGATGCCGGTGGGCGAGAAGGTCATGGAAATGATCCTCGACCTGGTGCGCGCAGGCCGCCCCGAGGATGCGAGCGCCTCCGATCAGGTGCGCGAGAGCGTCGCCTGGGGGCCGGGGCCGCGCGCGGCGCAGGCGCTGATGCTCACGGTGCGGGCGCGCGCGATGTTGCAGGGCCGCCTTGTGCCCGACGCAGGCGACGTGGCCGCCATGGCGCAGCCCGTGCTCGCGCACCGCATGGCGCTCAATTTTGCCGCGCGAGCACGCGGCGAGAGCCTGCCCGCGCTCATCGCGCGGCTGGTCGAGGACACGACGCAGATACAGGCCGCCGCCTGACATGGCCCCCGCCCCCCCCACCCTGCGTCCCCGCGCCGAAGCCGAGGCCGCCCGGCTGCCGCCGCTTCTGGCGCGCGCCGATCGGTTGGCGCGGACCGTGATTGCGGGCGAGCATGGACGCAGGCGCGCGGGCGCGGGCGACGATTTCTGGCAATACCGCCCGGTTCAGCCGGGCGACAGCCGCACCATGATCGACTGGCGGCGCTCGGCCCGCTCGGACGCGCAATTCGTGCGCCAGCGCGAATGGCAGGTAGCGCAAAGCGTGATGCTCTGGGTCGATCCCGCCGCCTCGATGCGGTTTGCCTCCGATGCCGCCCTGCCCGACAAGGCCGACCGCGCGCGGCTTCTGGCGTTGGCCATCGCGCTGCTGCTGGATCGCGGCGGCGAGCGGGTCGGCCTCACCGGCGGCGCGCTGCCGCCCCGGCGCGGCGCGGCGCAGATCGCGCGGCTGACCGAGGCGCTCCTGGCCGAGAGCGCCGAGGAATACGCCAGCCCCGACATGCGCGGGCTGGTGCCCCATGGCCGCGCGCTGCTCATCTCCGATTTCATGGGCGACCCGGCGCCGGTGCGCGCGGCGCTGACGGCAGCGGCGGATCGCGGCGTGCGCGGCGTTCTGCTTCAGGTGCTCGATCCGGCGGAAGAGGCGTTTCCCTATCGCGGACGCACCATATTCGAGAGCATGGGCGGCGCGCTGCGCCACGAGACGCTCAAGGCCGCCGATCTGCGCCCGCGCTATCTCGAACGGCTGGCCGCGCGCAAGGACGCGCTCGCGCGCCTCGCGGACGCGACCGGCTGGCACCATTTCTGCCACCACACCGACGCCAGCGCGCAATCGGCCCTCCTGTGGCTCTATCGCGCCATGTCCGGGGAGGGCCGCGCATGAACCTCGGTGCCATCGGTTTCGCAACACCCTGGCTGCTCTGGGCGCTTGTGGCGCTGCCGGTGCTGTGGATCATCCTGCGCGCGGTGCCACCCGCCCCGGTGCGGCGGCGCTTTCCGGGCGTGGCGCTGCTTGTGGGACTGCGCGACGAGGACAGCGTCAGCGACCGCACGCCCTGGTGGCTGCTGCTGTTGCGGATGCTGGCGGTGGCGGCCGCCATCGTCGGGCTGGCCGGGCCGGTGCTCAACCCCCGCGACGCGGGCGAGGCCGGGGCGCGCGGCCCGCTTCTCATCGTGGTCGAGGACAGCTGGGCCGCCGCCCGCGACTGGCAGGCACAGCGCGGCGTGATCGACGCGCTTCTGGCCGAGGCCGCGCGCGACGGGCGCACCGCCGCCCTTCTGCGCCTGAGCGCGCCCGAGGCGCCGGTGTTTCAGGGCGCCCAGGCGATCCGCAGCCGCCTGCCCGGCCTCATCCCCGAGCCATGGACCGCCCAGCCCGAGACCTATGCCAGGGCGGCCGCGTTGCTGCCCGAAGGCAGGTTCGAGACCCGCTGGTTCTCCGACGGTCTCGCGCGTGAGGCGCGCGCGCCGCTGCTCGCCGCGCTGGAGGCGCGCGGCCCCGTCACCGTCCACGAGAGCGCGCGCCCCCTCATGGCCCTCGCCCCGCCCGTGCTGCGCGACGGGCTGGTGGAGCTGACCGCGCTGCGCGCCCGCCCCGGCCCCGCGCGCGAGATCACCGTCACCGCCCATGGCCGCGACCCTGCGGGCACGGAGAGGATCCTCGCCTCGCTGCCGATGACCTTTGCCGAGGGCGCGCCCGAGGCCACCGGCGCGCTGTCGCTGCCGCCCGAGTTGCGCGCGCGCATCACCCGGTTCGAGATCGCGGGCGCGCACCATGCCGGCGCCGTGAGCCTTACCGATGACGGGCTCAAGCGGCGCGAGGTGGCGCTTGTCGCCGGACGCGAGGACCGCGAGGGGCTGGAGCTTCTGTCGCCGCTGCACTTCCTGCGACAGGCATTGGTGCCGACCGCCGATCTCATCGACGGCGCGCTCCTTGACATCCTGCCCGCCAATCCCGACGCCATCGTGCTCGCGGACGTGGCGACGCTGTCGCAGGCCGAGGAGACCGCCCTGCTCGACTGGGTCGAGGGCGGCGGGGTGCTTTTGCGCTTTGCCGGGCCGCGGCTGGCCGCGAGCGACGTGTCGCGCAGCACCGAGCACCCGCTCATGCCGGTCCGCCTGCGCGCGGGCGGGCGCACCGTGGGCGGCGCGATGAGCTGGGGCGAGCCGAAATCGCTTGCCCCCTTCCCCGGGGACAGCCCGTTTCAGGGCCTCGCCATCCCCGCCGATGTGGTCGTGAACGCGCAGGTCATGGCGCAGCCCGATCCCACCCTGGCCGAGCGCGTCATCGCGCAACTGAGCGACGGCACGCCGCTGGTCACGCGCAAGCGCATCGGGTCGGGTCAGGTCGTGCTCTTTCACGTCACCGCCAATGCCGAATGGTCCTCGCTGCCGCTGTCGGGGCTTTTCGTGCAGATGCTGGAGCGGCTGGCGATTTCCTCAGTCAGCGCGCCGCCCGATGCCGCCCAGCTGGCCGGCACCACATGGCAGCCGGTGCATGTGCTCGACGGGTTCGGCCGCATGACCGGGGCGGGCAGCCGCGCGGGCGTGCCGGGCGAGCGGCTTCTGGACGCGGCCCTTGGCCCCGACCTCTTGCCGGGGCTTTACGACGGGCCGGAGCGGCGCGTGGCGCGCAACGTGATCGCGCCGGACACCGCGCTTGCCCCCGCCGCATGGCCCGCGCGCATCCCCGTCGAGGGGCTGGAGCGCGCGCCCGAGATGCCGCTTGGCGGCTGGCTTCTGGCCATGGCGCTCTTGCTCATGGTGGCGGACATCCTCGCCGCGCTGGCGCTCTCGGGCAGACTCTGGCGCGCGGGCGCGACCGCGCTTGTCGCGCTTGCCCTTGCCCTGCCGCAAGGCGCCCGCGCGCAGGAGGACGCCCGCGCCATCGAGGCCACCAGGGAGGTCGTCCTTGCCCATGTGCTGACCGGCGACCGCGCGGTGGACGATACCGCCCGCGCCGGGCTTCGCGGCCTTGGCCGCGTGCTGAGCCTGCGCACCTCGGTGGAGCCGGCAGAGCCGATCGGCGTCGATCTCGAACGCGACGAGCTGGCCTTTTTCCCGATGCTCTACTGGCCCGTGACCGCCGATCAGCCGCTGCCCTCGGCCGAGGCCCATGCCCGCCTCAACGCCTTTCTGCGCTCGGGCGGGATGATCCTTTTCGATACGCGCGACGCCGATATCGCGGGATTTGGCGCGACCTCGCCAAATGGCGCACGGCTGCAAAGGCTGGCGGCCCCGCTTGACATCCCGCCGCTGGAGCCGGTGCCCGGGGATCACGTCCTCACCCGCACCTTCTATCTGCTTGGCGATTTTCCGGGCCGCCACACGGGCCGCGCCGTCTGGGTCGAGGCCGCCCCCCCAGATGCCGAGCGCATCGAGGGGATGCCGTTTCGCAACCTCAATGACGGGGTGACGCCGGTGGTGATCGGCGGCAATGACTGGGCCGCCGCCTGGGCCATCGACGAGCGCGGCGATCCGCTGTTTCCGGTCGGGCGCGGCCATGCCGGCGAGCGGCAGCGCGAGCTGGCCTATCGCTTCGGCGTCAATCTGGTGATGCATGTGCTGACCGGCAATTACAAATCCGATCAGGTCCATGTGCCCGCGCTGCTCGAAAGGCTAGGCCAATGACCGGCGCCGTGGTGTTCGATCCGCTGCTGCCCGTCTGGCTGATTGCCGCGCTCGGGGCGCTGGCGCTTGCCGGCCTGGGGCTTGCCATCTGGCGCGGGCTGGCGGGCCGGGCGCTGCGGGCGCTGGCCATGGTGGTGCTGCTCGGCGCGCTTTCCGGCCCCGCCTACCGGCAGGAGGAGCGCACGCCGCTTTCCGATATCGTGCTGCTGGTCGAGGACCGCAGCGCAAGCCAGAGCCTCGCCGCGCGCGCCGAGGATACCGAGACCGCCGCCGGGACGCTCGCCGCCCGCCTTGATGCCCGCGAGAATACCGAGGTGCGCCGCGTCACCGTGGACGATGCGCCCGACAATGGCGGCTCGCGCGTCATGAGCGCGCTGGCCGAGGCCATGGCCGAATTGCCGCGCGGGCGCATCGCGGGCGCGATCGTGCTCTCGGACGGGCAGATCCATGACATCGAGGCCGCGCCCGCCATGCCCGCGCCCCTGCACCTGCTGCACACGGGCCGCGCGGGCGACTGGGACCGCCGGTTGCGCATCGACAACGCCCCGGCCTTTGCCATCCTTGGCGAGGAGGTGCGCCTGACCCTCACCGTCACCGACGAGGGCGCCGCGCCCGAGGGTGTCGCCTCGGTGCCGCTCGACATTGCCATTGACGGGGCCGACCCGCGCCGCTTCGAGGTGCCGCTCGGGCAGCCCATGACGCTGCCGCTCACGCTGCCGCGCGGCGGGCGCAACGTGCTGGAATTCTCCACCCCCGTGGCGACGGGCGAGTTGACCGACCGCAACAATACCGCGCTGGTGCAGATCAACGGCGTGCGCGACCGGCTGCGCGTGCTGCTCGTCTCGGGCCAGCCCCATGCGGGCACGCGAACCTGGCGCAACCTGCTGAAATCGGACAGTTCTGTGGACCTTGTGCATTTCACGATCCTCAGACCGCCCGAGAAACAGGACGGCGTGCCGGTGCGGGAACTGTCGCTCATCGCCTTTCCGACGCGGGAATTGTTCCTCGACAAGGTGGACGAGTTCGACCTCATCATCTTCGACCGCTACCGCCGCCGGGGTATCCTGCCGACGGTCTATCTTGAAAACGTGCGTCAATATGTCGAGGCCGGCGGCGCGGTGCTTCTGGCGACCGGACCCGATTTCGCCGGGGCCGAGAGCCTCTGGCGCGGCCCGTTCGAGGCGATGCTCCCCGGCCGCCCCACCGCGCGCGTGCTCGAAGATGGCTATCGCCCACGCGTCACCGACCTGGGGCGGCGGCATCCGGTCACGGCGGGGCTGGAAGAGGCGTTCGGGCGCGAGTGGGGCCGCTGGCTGCGCCAGATCGAGGTCGAGGCCGCCGAGAGCGCCGATGTGGTGATGTCGGGCGCGGGCGACCGCCCGCTTTTGCTGCTCGACCGGGTGGGCGAGGGGCGCGTGGCGCTGCTCGCCTCGGATCACGCCTGGCTCTGGGGGCGCGGGTATGAGGGCGGCGGGCCGCAACTCGAATTGCTGCGCCGCCTCGCCCACTGGATGATGAAGGAGCCGGAACTGGAGGAAGAGGCGCTCTGGGCCGAGGCCACCGGCCAGCAGATGCGCATCATCCGCCGCTCGCTCTCGGGCGATGTGCCCGAGGTGACGATCACCCCCCCCTCGGGCGAGGTGGAAACGCGCGCGCTTGTGGAGGTCTCGCCGGGGCGCTTCGAAACGCTCTATGAGGGGGCCGAGATCGGCCTTTACCGGCTGGAGAACGGCGATCGGGAGGCGGTGATCGGGCTTGGCCCCGCCGCCCCGGTGGAATTCGAGCGCCCGCTCGCCACCGACGCGGTCCTTGCCCCGGTGATCGCCGCCACCAATGGCGGCGCGCTGGCGCTCGAAGGCGGGCTGCCCGCCATCCGCGACGTGCGCGAGGGCCGCCCCGCCGCCGGGCGCGGCTGGATCGGGCTCACACCGCGCGGTGCCTATGAGACCGCGAGCGTGCGCCAGATGGCGCTCCTGCCGCCCTGGCTGGTGCTGCTGCTGCTCGCGGGTTTCCTCGTCGGCGGCTGGCTGCGCGAGGGGCGGCGCTGAGGTCCGCCCGGGGCGTGATTTCCAGCCCGAAGACCTCTTTCCCGGGCCACCCGCCGGGCACTGCGCGGATAAAGTCCCGCCGCGTGCCCACGCGCTGGCCGCGCATCGCTCAGAACGGTCGCACAACCACGGCCCAGAGCACGGCAATCACCACCAGGACACTCATTTCGTTGAAAATTCTCAGGTACAGGTCACTCTTGTCAAAGACGCCGCGCCGCGCCCGCAGCACCAGCCGCCCGGTCCAGCCATAGTGCAGCGCCAGCACCAGCACCAGCGTGATCTTGAGATGCGTCCAGCCCGGCCAGCCGAGCCAGTGGGCAAGAACCAGCCCCGTGCCGATGGCGATGATACCCAGCCCCAGCGAAAACCGGTAAAGCCGGATCGTCAGATCGCCCAAGGGTCCGAACTCTCCCAGCCGGTCCCATTCCCGGCGCCAGTAGATCAGCGCGCGCGGAACCGCAAAGATCGACGTCATCCAGCCCATGACGCAGAGAATGTGAATGATCCTGACCCAGTCCATGCACGATGACTGCCCGACCCGCGCCCTCGGCGCAAGGGGTTGGGCCGCGTTGCGGCAAAAAGGTTTCGTCACGTCACGAAACCGGTTATACAATCGCGCCAATCCGAGGAGATGCCCCATGCAGATGCCCGCGCCGAACCCCGCGATCCTGTCGCGCAAGGCCGAGCTTGTGGCGCGCCTGCGCGCGGTCCTGCCCGCCGACGCGGTGATCGCGGACCCGGCGGAAACGCGCGCCTATGAATGCGACGCGCTCACCGCCTACAGGTGCCCGCCCATGGCCGCGATCCTGCCCTCGTCCACGCAGCAGGTGTCGGACGCGCTGGCGATCTGTCACGAGATGGGCGTGCCCGTGGTGCCGCGCGGCTCCGGCACCTCGCTTTCGGGCGGGGCGCTGCCCACGGCCGACAGCGTGATCCTTGGTGTGGCGCGGATGACCGCGGTGCTGGAGACCGATTTCGACAACCGCTTCATCCGCGTGCAGGCCGGGCGCACCAATCTTTCCGTCACCGGCGCGGTGGAGGCGCAGGGTTTCTTCTACGCGCCCGATCCCTCGTCGCAGCTTGCCTGTGCCATCGGCGGCAATATCGCGATGAATTCGGGCGGCGCGCATTGCCTCAGATACGGCGTGACCACCAACAACCTGATGGGCGTGACCATGGTGCTGATGGATGGCACCGTGATCGAACTGGGCGGCGCGCATCTCGATGCGCCGGGCTATGATCTGCTGGGGCTTGTCTGCGGCTCGGAGGGGCAGTTGGGCGTGGTGACCGAGGCCACCTTGCGCATCCTGCACAAGCCCGAGGGCGCGCGCCCGGTGCTGATCGGCTTCGACAGCAACGAGGTCGCCGGGGCCTGCGTCAGCGACATCATCAAGGCGGGTGTGCTGCCGGTGGCGATCGAGTTCATGGACCGCCCCTGCATCCGCGCCACCGAGGATTTCGCCCATGCCGGCTATCCCGATTGCGAGGCGCTGCTGATCGTCGAGGTCGAGGGCAGCGAGGCCGAGATCGACGCGCAGCTCGCGCTCATCGAGGGGATCGCCCGCCGCCACGACCCGGTGGAACTGCGCCAGAGCAGATCGGCCGAGGAGAGCGCGAAAATCTGGCTTGGCCGCAAATCGGCCTTCGGCGCGATGGGGCAGATCAACGATTACATGTGCCTCGACGGCACCATCCCGGTGAGCGCGCTGCCGCTGGTGCTGCGCCGCATCGGCGAGATGTCGAAGGAATTCGGCCTCGATGTGGCCAATGTTTTCCACGCGGGCGACGGCAACATGCACCCGCTCATCCTGTTTGACGCCAACAGGCCCGGCGACCTGGAGACCTGCGAGGCGTTCGGCGCGGAAATCCTCAAGCTCTGCGTCGAGGTGGGCGGCTGCCTGACCGGCGAGCATGGCGTCGGGATCGAAAAGCGCGACCTGATGGGGCATCAATATGGGTCCGAGGACCTGGCCGCGCAGATGGATGTCAAGGACGTGTTCGATCCGGGCTGGCTCCTGAACCCGGCCAAGGTCTTTCCGCTCGACGCCTCGCGGGCGCGGCGCGCCGCCCGCGGGCGCGCGGCTTGAGCGTTTCGGGAACAGTGAAATGACGCCCCGGACAGAGGACGAACTGGCCGCGATCATCAAGGGGGCCGACGCGCCGCTGCGCATCGAGGGCGGCGGCACGCGGCCCATCGGCGGGCGGGCCGTTGGCGCGCGGCTGTCCACCTCGGCGATGCGCGGCATCGTGCTCTACGAGCCGGGCGCGCTGACGCTGGTGGCGCGCGCGGGCACGCCGCTCGAGGAGGTGGAGGCGGCGCTGGCGCAGGAAGGGCAGCGGCTCGCCTTCGAGCCGATGGATCATCGCGGGCTTCTGGGCAGCGCGGGCACGCCCACCATCGGCGGGGTTGTGGCCGCCAACGTGAGCGGCCCGCGCCGCGTGCAGGCCGGGGCCTGTCGCGATTTCCTGCTGGGGGTGCGCCTTGTCGATGGCGCGGGGCGGATCGTCAGGAATGGCGGGCGGGTGATGAAGAACGTCACCGGCTATGATCTGGTCAGGCTGATGGCGGGCAGCTACGGCACGTTGGGCGTGCTGACCGAGGTGGCGCTCAAGGTGCTGCCCGCGCCGCAGGCAGCGGTAACGCTGCGCCTTTCCGGGCTGGACGACGCGCAGGCGGTCGCGGCGCTGGCGCGCGCGCTCGGCTCGCCCTTCGAGGTCACGGGGGCCGCGCACCTGCCGGGCAAGGCGACGCTTCTGCGGATCGAGGGCTTTGCCGCTGCGGTGGCCTACCGGGCGGAACGCCTCGCCATGCTGCTCGCCCCGTTCGGCGCGGTGACGATAGAGGACGACCCCGCCACCGTTGCCGCCACATGGCGCGACATCCGCGACGTGGCCGCGTTCCACGGCCGCGCGGGCGATATCTGGCGGCTCTCGGTCAGGCCCACGGACGCGCCCGGCATCATGGCGGGGCTGAGCGGGGTCGAGGCCCTCTATGACTGGGGCGGGGGCCTTGTCTGGCTGCTGGCCCCCGAGGGGAGCGCGCAGGCGATCCGCGCGGGCGTCAACGCAAGAGGCGGCCATGCCACGCGGCTGCGCGGCGCCGGGGCGGATGCGTTTCACCCCCTGCCCGCGCCGGTGGCCGCCCTTCAGGCGGGGCTGCGCCAGCGGTTCGATCCGCGCGGCATCCTCAATCCCGGCCTGATGGCCAGCATGTGAGGGGCAGGGCATGAAGACCGAATTCACCGCCGAACAACTGGCCGATCCGAAAATCGCCCGCGCCAACGAGATCCTGCGCGCCTGCGTGCATTGCGGTTTCTGCACCGCCACCTGCCCCACCTATCAGGTTCTGGGCGACGAGCTCGACAGCCCGAGGGGCCGCATCTACCTCATCAAGGACATGCTGGAAAACGACCGCGTGCCGGACGCGAAGACCGTCACGCATATCGACCGCTGCCTCTCGTGCCTGGCCTGCATGACCACCTGCCCCTCGGGGGTGCATTACATGCACCTCGTGGATCAGGCGCGCGAATATATCGAGCAACGCTACCGCCGCCCGCTGGGCGACCGTGTGCTCCGCTGGCTCCTCGCGCGCATCCTGCCCTTTCCGGCGCGGCTGCGCGTGGCGCTTCTGGCGGCCAGGATCGGGCGGCCCCTTGCCCGGCTCGTGCCCGACGCCCGCCTGCGCGCCATGCTGGCGATGGCCCCGAAGCGCATCCCCCCCGTCAGCCGCAACGACGACCCGCAGAGCTTTGCCGCGGAGGGTGCGCGCCGGATGCGGGTTGCGCTGATGACGGGCTGCGCGCAGCGCGCGCTCAACACCGATATCAACGATGCCACCATCCGGCTGCTGACGCGACTGGGTTGCGAGGTGGTGGTGGCCCGTGGCGCGGGCTGTTGCGGGGCGCTCACGCATCACATGGGCAAGACCGCAGAGAGCCACGCGGCGGCCGCCCGCAACATCCGCGCCTGGGCGCAAGAGATGGACGCAGGCGGCCTCGATGCCATCGTCATCAACACCAGCGGCTGCGGCACCACGGTCAAGGATTACGGCCACATGTTCCGCCATGCGCCGCTGGCCGGGGATGCCGCGCGCGTCAGCGCCATCGCCATGGATGTGAGCGAGGTGCTGATGCGGCTCGACCTGCCCGAGGGGGGCGACAAGGGCCTGACCGTCGCCTACCACGCCGCCTGTTCGCTGCAACACGNNTGCGGCTCGGCGGGCACCTACAACCTGATGCAGCCCGCGATCTCGAAGCAACTCAAGGACCGCAAGTTGCGAACGCTCGAAACGCTCGGCCCCGACGTGATCGCCGCCGGCAATATCGGCTGCATGATGCAGATCGGCTCGGGCACGCGCCTTCCCCTGGTCCACACGGTCGAGTTGCTCGACTGGGCGACCGGCGGACCGCAACCGCCCGCGATGCTGCGCGCCGCCGACGCGCAACCGGAGCACCCCATCCCGCGCTGAACATGGCCATATTCCGGCCCGAAACCCCTGCTAACCGGCAAGGATGTTCCGGGACCGGAGAGACCATGCTGCGCGCGCTTGCCCTTCTTGCCTGTCTTGCCTCGCCTCTGGCCGCGCAGGACAGCCGCCTGGAGCGGCTCGACATGGGCGATGCCGCCCGCGCATGGGAGGCGGTGGGGCGGCTGGAACTGGGCGGGCGCGGATTCTGCACCGGCGCGCTCATCGCGCCCGATCTGGTGCTGACGGCGGCGCATTGCCTTTATGACAAGGCCACCGGCGCGCGGCTCGATCCGGCGCGGATCGAATTCATGGCAGGCTGGCGCAACGGGCGCGCCGCCGCCTATCGCTCGGTGCGCCGCGCCGTCACCCATCCCGACCATGATTTCGCCGCCGCCATCCCCGCGGATCGTGTGCACAATGACGTGGCGCTGCTGGAGCTTTACCACCCGATCCGCAACACCCATGTCACCCCGTTCGAGACCGGCGGGCACCCGCGCGAGGGCCAGCGGATCGGCGTGGTGAGCTACGCGCAGGACCGTGCCGAGGCCCCCTCGCTGCAAGAGGTCTGCGAGGTGCTCGCGCGGCAGGACGGGGTTCTGGTCATGTCCTGCGACGTCGATTTCGGATCTTCCGGCGCGCCGGTCTTTTCTTTCGAGGGTGGGCGCGCGCGCATCGTTTCGGTGGTTTCGGCCATGGCCGAGGTGGACGGGCGAAAGGTCGCGCTCGGCACCCGGTTGCTGGAACCGCTCGCCACCCTGCGGGCGGCGCTCGATGCCGGGCAAGGCGTGTTTCAGCAAGCCGCGCCGCGAATGCGCTCCTCGGGCACACGCCGCGACACGGGCGCCAAATTCGCGCGGCCATGAGGGCGCTGTTTCCGCTCGCAGGGTTGGCACGGCGCGCATTTGGCGCCGTATCAGGCCGTCACCCGGCGCCCGCCCGTCAGATCGAGCGGCGCGAAGTGAGGCCCCCATCCACCGTAAAGATCGCGCCCGAGGTGTAGGCGGAACGCGGTGAGGCGAGAAACGCGAACAGATCCGCAATCTCGCGGACCGCGGCGGCGCGGCCCAGCGGATAGGCCGCCATCAGTTCGGCATATCGGCTCTCGTCGCCCCAGCGTTCCTGCGCGCGACGCTTCATGATGTTGACGATCCGGTCGGTCGCCACCGGCCCCGGATTCACGCCCACCACGCGGATGTTGTCGTCAAGGCTCGCTCCGCCGATGGCGCGGGTAAAGGCCATCAGCGCGGCGTTGCCGGTGGAACCACAGACATAGCTGAAATCGAAGTTCTCGCCGCCATTGCCGATGTTGTTCAGAATGACGCCATGGCCGCGCGCCTTCATCCGCGCATAGACCAGCCGGGTCATGTCGATATAGCCCATCACCTTCACATCCCAGCCGCGCCGCCAGCTTTCGGCATCGACCTGCCACAGATCCCCGCCGGGGATCGCGCCGGCATTGTTCACCAGCACGTCGATATCTCCCGCCTCCTCGACGATCGTCTGCGCGGCTTGGGGCTGCGACAGATCCGCGCCCTGCACGGTAACAGTCCCCCCGAACCGATCGGACAGCCGCGCGGCAATACGCTGCAACTTGTCCGTCTGTCGGGCGGTGAGGTGCAGATCGCAGCCTTCTTCGGCAAAGACTTCGGCCAGTCCTTCGCCGATCCCCTGCGATGCGCCAGTGATGAGAACACGCTTGCCGTGCAACCCGAGATCCATAATCGCCTCCTCCCAAATTGTGCCAACCCGGTTGTGCCAGCCAATCGTGTGCCGGCCAAACCACGTTCGGCGATGCCCAACATGGCCCATGTCATAATGCCACGCCAGACGAATAGAACGCCAGGGGTGGCCAGGAGAGCGCGAAAGCGAGTGATGTCCTCAGCCATGGCGCATAAGGGTTGAGACCTCGACCCGGTATCAGTTAGGGCGCGAGGGCTGTTTCTCGCCTCCCGTAGAAATACCGCGCCTTGCCCTTTTCAGATGCAGGGCAAGAACTGCCGCAACCGCCAGGAAACCGGCGGCATCCGACTCCCAACCGGGCGCGAGCAGCAACAGAGCCCCACATCCAAGTCCGATCCGGCCAGCCGGATGGACCGGGATGCGAAAGAACCCCACCGAAGCCATCGTGAGCGCGCAGACCCCGACAGCACCGGTCGTCGTGGCGAGGATCACGCGCCCCATGTCCGCGTCCATCAGCAACACCGGGTCACTGATGAACAGGAACGGCACGAGAAACAGAGGCAGGGCAAGGCGCAGAGCATGGCCGGCCGTCGGCATCACCCTGCCGCCGCTTATCGCGCAGGCGGCAAAGATCCCCGCGGCGACCGGCGGGGTAATCGCCGCCAGACAGGCAAAATAGTAGATGAACAGATGGCTCGGCAGCGTTTCGAGGCCAAGCCGCGACAGCGGCGGGGCAAGCACGGCCGCCGCGACGGCATAGGCCGCCGGCGTGGGCATTCCCATGCCGAGCATGATGGCCACCATCATCGTGAGGATCAGCGAAAGGATCAGGTTCTCCTGTCCAAGCATGACGATGATCTGCGACAGGGTCGCGCCGAGACCGGACAGGTTTATGACCGCAACGATCATCTGGGCGGCCGCGATTATGATTCCGATATAGGCAATGTTGATTGCCGCCAGCTTGAGGCCGTTGGCCATCGTGCGACCGAACGCGCGCGCCCGTTCCGGGGCGGGCCTGGCGCGATTTGAAAAGGCCGCATTGGCCATCATCAGGATGACCGTTGCCCCCAGGGCCCAGAGAACGGCGTATTGGACCGTGAAGCGTGCGATCACCATCCCGACGAGCAAGCCTACCGGCAGGACGAGCGTGACCAACGCCCAGGGCGCATAGGCGACGCGGCGCGATGGCATCAGGTTCTCCGGCACCGGCTGAAGTCCGTGGCGCCCGGCCAGCAGATAGACGGCAAGAAGAAGCCCGATGTAGAAGAGGGTGGACGGGATCAGCGCGGCTGACGCGACGTCGAGGTAGGAAATCCCGAGGAGCTCCGCCATCAGGAAGGCGCCCGGCCCCATGATCGGTGGCATGAACTGCCCGCCGGTCGAGGCCACCGCCTCGATGGATCCGGACAGATTTCGGGAAAAGCCGAGTTTTCTCATGAGCGGTATCGTGAGAACGCCGGTTGACGCGACATTCGCCACCGCGCTGCCGGAAATCATCCCCATGAAGGCGCTGCCGATCACCGCCACGAGACCGGCGCCCCCGCGGACCCGTCCGCCCAGGCGGAGCGCGATGTTGATGAAGGTTCGGCCTGCGCCTCCGGCGTTCAGGAATTCACCGAAAACCAGGAACAGCGCGACCACGCCGGCTGAAATCCCGATCAGCATGGCGGTCACACCCTGCGTTCCGAGATAGAAGCTGAAGAGCAGCCGATCCACGCTCAGGCCACGATGCCCGAACGACCCGGGGATGAAGTTGCCCCAGATTGCATAGGCGATGGCGGTGCAGATCAGCGCCACGAAAGCAAGGCCAAGCGCGCGGCGGATGCTTTCCATGAGCGCGACAAGGAGGATCGTCGCCAGGATCCTCTCCGGCCACAGGTAACGGAACCAGTTGTCCATCAGGATCCGCTCGCTCTCGATCACGAGATAGGCCACGGCGATCACGGTTGCACATGCGAGGCAAGCGTCGAGAAGGCGCCACCGGCCGCTCAGGGGCCGGACCGCCAGCGTCAGAAGTATCGCGCCCCCGACATGAACGCTGCGAAGGGCGTGACTGCCGACAAGGCCCGCTGCGGCGAGCAGGTGAAACACGACCCAGAGCGCGGCGCAGATCACGACGGCACGGGGCAGATGAGGAACCGGACCCTCCACGGGTCCGGTTTCGGGCGAGGCGTTCAATTGGACCACCCTCAGGGCTTGAGCTTGTCGGGAACGGTGTATCCGGCTTCCTCAAGGTAGCGGATCACGCCGGGATGAAGTGGCGCGACCGCAACATCAATGGTCAGCTGAGCCGTGTCGATGGACTTCCCCGGCGCATAGACCTCGGCTTCCGCGGCCTTGCCCGCCTCCGAAAAAATTGCCTTTGCGATGCGGTAGGCGATCTCTTCGTCGAGCTCGGAGGTCGTGTTCATTCCGACTGCGGTCTGAACCGTGGCGATCTCACCTTCGGATCCGTAGAACGCGCCCGGGTTCAATGTCGTGGGTGCCAGGAACCCGTAGGCCTCGGATGCTTTCTGCTGTTCCTCCGGCGTCATGGAGAGGATGCGGATGTCGCGCGACGATGCCGCCTGCTGGATGTATCCGTCAGGGTGCAGGCCAAGCTTGACGAAACCGTCGATCCGGCCGTTCTGGAACGCTTCCAGCGCATCGCTGCCCTCGGCACGAACCAGATCGGGCTCGATGCCGAGCACGGCGAGGATCTGATCCACCTGCCGCTCGGTCGAACTGCCGCGCCCGCCAGGGTTGAACTTCATGCCCTTCAGACCGGAGAGAGACTGTGCCCCGCTGTCGGCCGCGACCACGATGTTCATCGGCGATGGGGCAAAGAAATAGAGCGTCCGGAGGTTGTCGGCCGCTTCACGGAACGGCGGTTCGCCGTGGCGCGCGGCGTAGTCGGAAGACGTGGTTGCAATGCCCATGTCGATTTCGCCCCTGAGCAGAGCCTGGGTTGAAACTTCGCCGCCACCGATCTCCTGGACCGAAATATCAATCTCGTCGATCACGCTGTTGAGGTAGTTCGCGATGCCGACCTGGTAGGTATAATAGGACGAGGAGCTGTAAGTTGCCCCCATTGCAAACCGCTGCTGCGCAAGCACTGGTCCCGCCAATGCGGCCACCATTGCGGACGCGCTCATCGCGAACAGAATTTCCCTGCGTTTCATTCTTGCTCCTCCCAAAAGCGGGTCCGGTCCTGGATCCCGGCGCCCTGTTGATTCAGTCATCACCTTGACATTTCCAAATATAGAATTCAAGTTCAACATATCGAAGATGCATCTTTTGGCGGCAATCCACACCGTCCCGCTGGAAGACGTCATTTTAAGTTACCTTACGGATCAATGCGTTGCGAGGTCCATAGCCATCGAGGGAGTCGAGGAGAATCCATGCCACACCACACTGACCCGGCCCGCCCTGTCCGACTGCAGCGATCGGAACTTGCCGTTCCCGCCACTTCGGAGAAGTTCTTCTCGAAAGCGGCCCAGGGGCCCGCCGACGTGATTTTCCTTGATCTCGAGGACGCCATCGCGCCGAAGCGCAAGGAAGAGGCGCGGGCAATGGCGATCCGCGCATTGAACGAGATGGACTGGGGGCAGAAAACGATGGCGGTGCGGGTCAACGGGGCGGACACGCCCTGGGGGCTGCGCGACATCATCGAAGTGGTTACGCAATGCCCGCGGCTCGACCTGGTTCTGCTGCCCAAGGTTGGCACGGCGTTCGACGTCCAGTTCGCGGACGAGCTGATCGGGCGGCTGGAGCCTGAGCGGCAGGACGACAAGAGAATCGGCATCGAGATCCTGATCGAGACAACCCTCGGGCTTGCGAATGTGGAGAGCATCGCTGCGGCATCACCGCGGCTGGAGGCCATCATTTTCGGGGTCGGGGATTATTCGATCGAATTGGGCACATGCGGCGAGGTCATCGGCGCGCCGGATCCGCGCTATGTGGTATCGCCCGACGGTCGCCCGAAAGAGATGCACTGGAACGACCAGTGGCATTTCGCTATCGCCCGGATCGCGAATGCCTGCCGCGCCCATGGCCTTCGCGCCATCGACGGACCCTTTGCGAATTACGGCGACCCGGAGGCATACCGCGCATCGGCGCTGCGCGGTGCCGCGCTCGGCTGCGAGGGGAAATGGGCGATCCACCCCAGCCAGCTGGAGGTCGCGAACGAGGTGTTCAGCCCCTCGGCAGAGCGCGTCGCCTGGGCCCGCGCGATCATCGACGAGCTCGATGCGGCCAATCGCGACGGGCGAGGGGCCTACGGGCGCGGCGCGATCCTCATCGACATGGCCGTAGAAAAGATCGCCCGCGCGGTTATTCGTCGTCACGAGCTCGTGACGGGGGGTGCCTCATGAGCGGCCCGCTGTCAGGCATTCGCGTTCTGGATGCGGCAACGTTCCTTGCGGCACCATTTTGCGGGACGATCCTGGCCGAATTCGGCGCCGAGGTCATCAAGGTGGAACAGCCCGGCTCGGGCGATCCGCTGCGCCGGTTCGGGACAGAGACAGAGTGCGGGGATACCCTGGTCTGGCTCAGCGAGGCCCGCAACAAGAGCAGCGTCACGCTGGATCTTCGGAATCCCGAGGGCGCCGGGCTGTTCCGCAGAATGGCCGCTGAAAGCCACATCGTCCTCGAGAATTTCCGTCCGGGGACAATGGAAAAATGGGGCCTCGGCTATGACGCGCTCTCGCGCGACAACCCCGCGCTCGTCATGCTGAGAGTGAGCGCCTACGGCCAGACCGGGCCATTGAAGATGAAACCTGGATTTGCCCGGATCGCCCACGGTTTTGGCGGCCTTGCCAACCTCGCCGGCGAGGCCGACGGCCCCCCGGTGATGCCCGGCTCGACGTCCCTGGCGGATTACATGTCCGGGCTGTGGTCGGCCGTCGCGGTGATGATCGCGCTGCGCGAGGCCGAGAAAACGGGCCGCGGACAGGAAATCGACATCGCCCTCTATGCCTCGGTCTTTCGGGTGCTCGACGAGATCGCACCGGCATACGAACGGTTCGGAATCGTCCGCAGCCGCATGGGCGCGGACACGATCACCACCGTGCCACATTCCCACTACGAGACACGGGACGGAAAATGGGTGGCGCTCGCCTGTTCGAGCGACAAGATGTTCGCGCGCCTGGCGAACGCGATGGAGCGTCCGGAGCTTGCCAGCGATCCGCGCTACGCGACCAACTCCGAGCGCGTCGCCCGGCGAGCAGAGGTCAACGCGATGGTCGCCACCTTCTTCGCCGCGCAGGACCGCGCCGAGATGCTCGCGCTTTGCGATCGTCATGAGGTGCCGGTGGGGCCGATCTACGACATCGCCGACATTTTCGCCGACCCCCATTATGCGGCGCGGGGCGATCTGCTGCGTATCGAGACCCGGGCGGGCGAGATGACATTTCCCGTGACCGTGCCGCGCATGTCGCTGACCCCGGCAGAGTTTCGCCACGCCGGCCCGGCGCTTGGCGCCGATACGGACCGCGTCCTGAGCGAAATCCTGGGGCTCTCGCCCGAGGAGCTGGACGCCCTGAAACGCAAACGCGCGATCTGACCGCCCTGAACGGAGACCCCCGATGACCAGAGACATGAAACTCGTTGCCTTCATGCAGGCCCAGAACTGCTCCAACTATCCGGCATCATGGCGGCACAAGGCCGGTATGCCGGACTGGGACACACCCGAATTCTACAGCCGGATTGCGCGGACGCTGGAGGCGGGCAAGTTCCACCTGGCCTTTTTCGATGACCGTCTGGCCATTCCTGACAGCTATAATCACGACTACCGCGAGACCGTTCGATACGGCGTCCGTTCGGTCAAGTTCGACGCCGCGACCATCGCGACCATCATGGGGATGGCCACCTCGAAACTAGGGCTGGGCCTGACCTATTCGACCACCTATTACGAGCCGTTCCACGTCGCGCGCCTCTTCGCGACCATGGATCTGATGCTGGGCGGTCGGGTGGCCTGGAACGTCGTGACCTCGCTCAACGATTCCGAGGCGGCGAATTTCGGTGCGAATCAGCACCTGGATCATGACCTGCGCTATGATCGCGCCGACGAATTCATGGAGATCGTCAACGGCCACTGGAACACCTGGGAACCGGACGCCATCCTGCGCGATCGTGATAGCGGCGTCTTCGCCGATCCCGCCAAGGTGCATCAACTCGATTACAAGGGCCGCTTCCTGAAGTCGCGCGGCCCCTTCACCGTGCCGCGCTCCCCGCAGGGACAGCCGGTGATCCTGCAGGCGGGCCAGAGCGGGCGCGGACGGAGCTTTGCGGCCCGGTGGGCGGAACTGGTATTCGTGATCTATCCGAACTTCAAGGTTGCGCAAAAGAGCTATGCCACCATGCGCGAGGCGCTCGGGGACAATCCTGCGCCGATCACCCCGGCCGTCTATCCGATCGTGGCCGAGACCCGATCCATGGCGGAGGACCGGATGGCCGAGATCGAGAAACTGGCGCGGCCGGAAGACGCGCTGATCCTTTTGTCGGAAGTGCTGAATTACGATTTCGGCTCGAAGGCCATGGATGACCCGTTCACCCAGGAGGAACTGGACAGCCTCTCCGGTCTCCGGGCGATAATGGACCGGGTTGTTCAACTCTCGGGCAAGCCGAACCCGACCGTCGCGGATTTCGTGAAACATTCCGCGCGCGGCACGATCCACGAGTTTCCGGTTTTCTGCGGCTCGCCCAAGGACGTGGCTGACGAGATGGAGAAATGGTTTACCGAGGGGGCCTGTGACGGTTTCGTGGTTGCCGGGTCGTATCTGCCCGGATCCTATGAGGACTTTGTCCGGCTCGCGGTCCCGGAACTGCAGCGGCGCGGGTTGTTTCAGAAGGATTATGCAGGCAAGACGCTGCGCGAGAACCTGGGCCTTCAGGTGCATGGCGGTCGCCCGACAGACATGGCCGTCGAGTAGGAGGGTGACATGATGAAGGATCAACCCATGGAGGACACCGGCGAGGCCTACAGGCAGGGGATGCGCCGGCTGGCGGCAGGGGTCTCGCTGATAACGACGCAAGACCGCGGCCAGTGCTACGGCATGGCGGCAACGGCCGTCACATCGGTGACGGCAGCGCCGCCCACGCTGTTGGTCTGTGTCAACCGGGGGGCCTCCATTCACGCCCCCTTGCTTGCTACGGGCCGCTTCTGCGTCAATGTCCTGTCCGAGGAACACGACGCCCTGCCCTCTGTATTTGCCAATTCCGAAAAGCGCGCTCAGCGTTTTGATCACGGGGAATGGTATGATCTGATGGGGCTTCCGGTTCTTCGTGGCGCGGAGGTCGCTTTCATATGCGAGGCAGAGGAGCACGGTTCGGTGGGCTCCCACGCGGTGATCCTCGGTCGGGTTGTCGATGTGCCGGAGCTTCGGCCCGCGCCGCAGCCCTTGATCTGGCACGAGGGGGCGATACGAACACTCGCGAAGGGCGCGTGAAGGTGGATCTTGCGCACCCTGCGATCCGATCGCCGGCCTGCATCCATGTCATCTACCCCATTCAGGACATTTCATGCCTCGACGATCCCCGCGCGTCCGCCGGCCCCGATGCAATGCGCCGCATGGCAGGGCATGGCGACGGCGCTGCGCGGCTCAGGGCCGGGGATCGGGAGCGTTCAGGAATTTTGAACTCGCGTCCCGACCGTTGGTCATCGGTCAGCACCCTTTCGCCGGTCCGCCGATCCGGATAGGTATGCACCTGAACAATGAGGGACGTGACCGGCATGAGCAAGGACCAACAGGGCGACGTCAAGGCAGCCGGACGGACACTCGACCTGTTCGAAATCTTCGCGCGCCACCCCGAGCCGCTCTCCTTGTCGGAACTGGCAAAGCAGATGGGGGCGCCCGTCTCCAGCATACATGCGTTGGTGAAGACGCTTCGCGCCAGAGGCTTTGTCTATGTGTTCGAGGATCGGAAACTGCTCTACCCGACGCGCCGAATGCAGGTTCTGACGAACCGGATCGCCGAGAATGAGCCGGTGGTCGAGCTTCTGGCGCCAATCCTCCAGCGATTGCAGGAAGCGAGCGACGAGACGATAATGCTGGGCAAGCGGCAGGACGACGTGATCGTCTATCTTGATGTGCAGGAATGCCAGAGACCGATCCGGTATGCGCCACATCCCGGCGAGCGCAAGCCCTTGCATTCCAGTGCGATCGGCAAGGCGATGCTCAGTCTCGAAACCGACGACGATATCCGCCGGACGCTCTCGATCGTCGGCCAGCCCCGGGTGACGGCGAACACACTGACTGATCTTGATGCTCTGATCGCGGATATTCGGAACGGTCGTGAGCAGGGCGTATTCGTCACGCGAGGAGAGAACGTGGCGGACGTGATGGGGATTGCGATGGTGGTCCAGCTCGGAGGCGAGCCCGCCGGGATCGCGATCGGCGGCCCGATGCCACGGATGATCGAAAAGGAGCAGATATGCCGCGATCTTCTCGCGGCGGCGCGACGTGATATTCTCGCCCTCGAGGTGGACCAGACCACAACGCTGCGCCGCGGAAAGTGAGCGTGGATCGGATGACCGCGCGGCGCCGTCGATCAAGGTGGCGAACTGGGGGTGGACGGCATCATTCCGCTGCCGTGCCGATCGGAATTGCCGCGCCGTCGAGCGCGGGATCGAAGAGAAGGGCACGGTCGCGGCCTGCATGTTTGGCACGGTAAAGCGCGCGGTCGGCTTGCTGGATGGCGCTGTCTATGTCGCCGCCGGGAAGCAGGGCAGCGACACCGAAACTCGCGGTGAGGTGCAGCGTGTACTCGCCAAAGAAGATCGGGCTGGCGCGCACCCGCGCGGCGAGCCGTTCGGCGATCGAAAGCCCCTCTTCGTGATGCGCGCCCATGATCACGATGACGAACTCCTCGCCGCCGAAGCGCGCGACGATATCATCGGCGCGGCAATTCGCGGTCAGCATCGCCGCAAACTGCCGCAGCGCCTGATCGCCGGCGAAATGACCGTAACGGTCATTGAACCCCTTGAAATTGTCGATATCGGTGACGATCACCGCGCAGGTTATCCCGGTCATCTCCGCGGCCCGCTCATAAAAGCTGAGCCGGGTCCGGACCCCCGTCAGCATGTCATGATGCAGGGCATGTTCGAGCCGCTCGCCCAGGCGGCTGACCGCGCGCATCCGCTGGCCCACAAACCACGCGATCGGCGCGGCAAGCACAAGCGCCATGACCGAACCGGGCAAGAGCGTGCGCGCGGCAAGATCAGGCGGCAGCACCACATAGCGCAGTGCAATGCTACCCAGAAGCGCAACCGCCGCGATTGCCGCCGTGAAGCGCCAGACATCGGCACCGGTGCGCACATGCCAGGACATGACCCTCCCCTCTCGCTTGACCCGCACGAAGGATGAGGGATGGAGGTTAACGCCTGGTGGAAGCCGCCCCGCGAAATACCGCGGATTTGAGGTGAATTTCTTCTATCCCATTTCCTCTATCCCCCCGTGCCGCGCAGCCTTCGGGGCGCAAGGATGCAGGCGAGTGCTCATTCCCGGTGATAGGGGCTTCCCGCGAGAATCGAAGCGGCGCGGTAGAGTTGCTCGGCCAGCATCACGCGCACCAGCATATGCGGCCAGACCATCGGCCCGAAGGACAGAACCAGATCCGCCCGCACCGTCAATTCCGGCGCCAGCCCGTCCGCCCCGCCGATCACGAGCGCCACGTCGCTCCGTCCCGCATCGCGCCACCCCGCGAGACAGTCGGCGAACGCGGGAGAGCGCATCATCCGGCCCCGCTCATCGAGGGCCACCACCGCCGCGCCTTGCGGGATCGCACGCTCGAGCAGCGCCGCCTCGGCCGCCATGCCACCACCGCGCCGGTCCTCGACTTCCTGCACGCTCGCCGGGCCAAGGCCGAGCGCGCGGCCCGTCCGGTCGAACCGCGTCAGATAATCGTCAACGAGGGTGCGCTCCGGTCCGGCGCGCAACCGGCCGACCGCGCATATGCGCAGCCGCACTCAGACCCTGGCGGGAGAAGCCTGCCCCGAGGGCAGCCACATCTTCTCGAGCTGGTAGAACTCGCGCACCTCGGGGCGAAACACATGCACGATGACATCGCCGGTGTCGATCAGCACCCAGTCGCCGGTTTCCTTGCCCTCGGTCCGGGACCGGACACCGTGTTCCTGCTTGAGCCGATCCACGAGCTTTTCGGCGATCGCCGAGACCTGGCGCGACGAACGCCCCGAGCAGATCACCATGTAATCGCCCATGACCGATCTGCCGTGCAGGTCGATCTGCACGATGTCTTCGGCCTTGTCATCGTCGAGGGATTCGAGGATCGCCGCAAGCTGCGCCTGGCTATCCGTTTGGGGTGCGGCAGTCACCCGGACCGCCGCCATATCCGCGGCAGGGGCCGCATGAGACATGAGAGACAGGACATCGTCCTCCTTGGTTGCGCACCGCTGAACCCCGGTGCCGGGCATATGTCAAAGCTAACAAGAGAATCGCGACTTTTCAATGAATGGCTGCACACGGAGCCGCCCGCCGGGCAAAAAACATGCAACGGCCGCCGGACCGCCCGGCATTTCGACAACTGGCCGACGAGGCATTCGGGCCCTGAGCGTCAGGATCGGAGGGCATCGCCCCTTGCCCCGGCTTGCGGTCGCGCGCCGGACCGGCCACAACAGGAGCCGGACCACCACAGGACTTTGCCCATGAGCCGCCCCGAGACATCGCCCCCCCGCGCCGCCGATCATCTGGCCCGGCGGCTTTTTGATGCCGGGTGCCGTCACGCCTTCGGGATGCCCGGAGGCGAGGTTCTGACGGTGATGGACGCGCTGGTGCGCGCCGGAATCGAGGTCACGCTGGCGCGGCATGAAAACGCGGCCGCCTTCATGGCCGAGGGGGTCTGGCACCGCACCGGCGCGCCGGGGATCCTGGTGGCGACGCTGGGGCCGGGGATCTTGAACGGCGTCAACGCCATCGCCAATGCGCATCAGGACCGGGTGCCGCTGATCGTGCTTTCGGGCTGTGTCGATGCCGATGAGGGGCTGAGCTATACCCATCAGATCCTCGATCATCAGGCGGTTCTGGCGCCGATCACCAAGGCCACGTTCCGCCTGACGGCGCAGGGCGCCGACATCATCGCCGACAGGGCCGTGGGGATCGCCACCGGGGGCCGCCCCGGCCCGGTGCATATCGACGTGCCGATTTCCGTGGCCGATGAGCGGGTGGCGCTGCCGCGCCTGCGCCGCCGCCCCGATGCCGTGCCGATGGTGCCCGCAGCACCCGAACAGGCGCGCGAGTGGCTGGCGGCGGCGCAGCGCCCGGTGATGATCGTGGGCCTCGATGCGGTCAACGAGGGCGCGGGCGCCGTGATCCGTGCGACAGCCGAACACCTGAACATCCCCGTCATCACCACCTACAAGGCCAAGGGGATCCTCCCCGAGACGCATCCGCTGTCACTGGGTGGCGCGGGTCTCTCGTCGCTGGCCGACGGCATCCTCGTGCCCCTGGTGCAAAGCGCCGATCTGATCCTCTGCGTGGGCTATGATCCGATCGAGATGCGCCCCGGCTGGCGAGAGATCTGGGACCCGGCAGAGGTCAACGTGATCGACATCGCGGCCGTGCCGAATGACCATTACATGCATCAGGCGACGCTCAATATCGTGGGCGACTCCGGCCCGTCGCTGGCCGCCATAGCGGACGGGATCGCGCCCCGCAGCACCTGGCCCGATGGCGAGATCGCCACGGCGCGCGCCGCGCTCGGCCGCGCCTTTCCCACCGATGACATGTGGGGGCCCGCTGCCGTGATCGACGAGGCGCGCCGCGCCTTGCCAGAGGAGGCAATCATCACCGTGGACAGCGGCGCGCACCGCATCCTTCTGTCGCAGATGTGGGTGACGCACCGCCCCCGCTCGGTGCTGCAATCCAGCGCGCTGTGCACCATGGGCTGTGCCGTGCCGCTGGCCATGGGGGCAAAACTCGCCGCGCCGGAGGCGACGGTGGTCAGCTTTTCCGGCGATGCCGGGTTTCTCATGGTGGCGGGCGAGTTGTCCACCGCCGCGGAGTTGAACCTGCCGGTGATCTTCGTCGTCTTTGTCGATGCCAGCCTCGCGCTCATCGAGAAGAAACAGCGCGAGCGGCAGATGGCCAGCCTTGCCGTCGATTTCGGCCGGCACGATTTCGCCGCCATCGGGCGCGCCTTTGGCGGCCACGGTGTGCGGGTTACAAACCGGGCGGAGTTGCGCGCAGCACTTGAGGCGGCGCAACAGGCCGACCGTTTCACCGTCATCGCCGCCGAAATCGGCCGCGGTGCCTATGACAACCGTATCTGAGGAGATGCCCATGCCCGGCCCGCTTGATGGTCTCGTCATTCTCGATCTGAGCCGGATTCTCGCCGGTCCTACCTGCACGCAGCTTCTGGGCGATCTGGGGGCCGAGGTTCTCAAGATCGAGAACCTGAAGGGTGACGACACGCGCCATTGGGGGCCGCCCTTTGCCCTGGACGAGACCGGCAGGCCCACCGATCTGTCGGCCTATTTCATGTCCTCCAACCGCAACAAGAAATCCGTGGCGGTGGACCTCGCTGACCCGGAGATGCAGAAGACGCTGCGCGATCTGGCGGGCCGCGCCGATGTGGTGATCGAGAATTTCAAGCCCGGCGGTTTGCGCAAATACGGTCTCGATCACGCGACGCTCTGTGCGGCGTATCCGGGCCTCGTCTATTGCTCGATTTCCGGGTTCGGGCAGACCGGGCCGAACCGCGACAAGCCGGGCTATGACCTGATGGCGCAAGGGTTTGGCGGGATCATGTCGATCACCGGCGAGGCGGGGCGAGAGCCGATGAAGGTGGGCGTGGGCGTGGCCGATGTGGTCTGCGGGCTTTATGCGGCGACCGGTATTCTGGCGGCACTGCGCCACCGCGACGCCACCGGCGAGGGGCAGCATATCGACCTGGCCCTTGTCGATGCCACCATGTCCTGGCTGGTCAACCAGGGGCTGAATTACCTGACCACCGGCGTATCCCCTGCCCGCGCGGGCAATGCCCATCCCAATATCGTGCCCTATCAGGTCTTTGCGACGGCGGACGGTCATGTGATCGTGGCCGTGGGCAATGACGGCCAGTTTGCCCGGTTTTGTGACTACCTGGGTCAGCCCGGCTGGGCCGGAGACCCGGCATTTGCCACCAACCCCGCGCGGCTTGCCAACCGCGACACGCTGGTGCCGATGATCGCCGGGGCGCTGGCGGGCCGGACCATGCGGGACGTGATCGACGGGCTTGAGGCGCGCCGCGTGCCGGTGGGGCCGGTCAACACGGTTCAACAGGCGCTGGAGAGCGATCAGGCACAGGCGCGCGGCATGACCATAACCCTGCCCGCGCCGCAGACCGCCACGGGCGAGGTGCGTCTCATCGGCAATCCGCTCAGGTTCTCGCGCACGCCGGTCAGCTATCGCAGCGCCCCGCCCTCGGTGGGTGCCGATACCGAGGCGGTGCTGGGGCCGCTCAAGGATGGGGCGTAACGTCCGGTCACACCGTCGTGATTTGCCGCGACTCGGGGCAGCGCGTAGCCCTCTGGTGTCAACTGGAGGGCAATTCATGCACCGATTTCTGA
The DNA here is from genome assembly GCA_002428225.1 of Roseovarius sp. UBA6167. Lineage (GTDB taxonomy): Bacteria > Pseudomonadota > Alphaproteobacteria > Rhodobacterales > Rhodobacteraceae > Roseovarius. Next base: position 36,160 of record DIUD01000004.1, read on the forward strand.
AACTTCTTGCCATTCTCATGCTTTTCGCCAGCAGCGCACAGGCGCTGGAACCGCGCGAGGGCTGGGTGATCCTGCAAAGCGAAAAATCCTTTGAGGATCTGGTGAAATCCGTCAACACCGCCGTGGAAACCAGCGAGATTCGCATCGTCACCCAGGCCAGCGCCTCGGCTGGGGCGGCGATGCAGGGCATCACCATTCCCGGCAACCGCGTCTTTGGCCTTTACCGTAACGATTACGCGCGCCGGATGCTCGATGCCAGCATCGCCGCCGGGATCGAGGCGCCGATCCGGCTCTATGCGACCGAGAACGCCGATGGCACATCGACGCTGGCCTACAAGACCCCGAGCCACGTCTTTGCCCCGTATTTCGACGAGGGCGGCGACGCGCTGCGCGGCCTCGCCGCCGAGCTTGACGGCGTGTTCGATGCGGTCGCAGGGGCCGCTGTCGCAGACTGACCGGCCCAAACTGACCGGCACGCCATGCGCAAAGGCCCGCTCATCCTGAGCGGGCCTTTGCCTATGTCAACTCGCCGCACTATTGAGCATGACGTTTCAAGCCGTCACATTCCTTATCAACGGGATAACGTATTGGTGAAAACCCGCCCGCCCGTATTGCTGGCATCATGGGTTGAGGGCTAGCTAAAAGTTGATTTTCTGCCGAAAGGGAACCTCGGGCCATGCGTAACGATCAATTCGGGTATGAAACCTCGTTCTCCTCGCCCGAGGCCGTGCTGGCCTGGGACAGGATGGTGCTGGCGTTTCTCGCCCATGGCGCCCCGACGCCCGACCATCTCGGCGCGGTGCTGGACGAAGAGCCGGGCTTTGCCATGGCCCATGCGATCAAGGGCCTTTTCTGCATGATGCTCGGCCGCAGCGAGATGGTCGAAACCGCGCGCGCCGCCCATGAGGCGGCGCTCCTTCATGCGCGGCAAGGCGCGCCGCTGCCGCGCGAGATGGGCTATGTGCGCGCGCTCGGTGCCTGGATTGACGGCCGCCCCACCGGGACGGTGCGCGAGATGGAGGCGATCCTGACCCGCTGGCCCGAGGATGCGCTGGCCATGAAGATCGGCCACGCCACCCGCTTCATCCTTGGTGACAACAAGGGGATGCGCGCCTCGATCGAGGCGCTTTTGCCCGCCTATGACGCGCAAAACCCGGCGCGCGGCTATCTCTTCGGCTGTCACGCCTTCGCGCTGGAAGAGACCGGCGATTATGGCCGCGCCGAGACGGCGGGACGGCTGGGCCTGAGCCTTGCTGCCGACGATGCCTGGGGGCTGCACGCGGTGGCGCATGTGTTCGACATGACCTGCAATTCACGCGCCGGGCTGAGCTGGCTTGAAGGCCGCGAGGCCGCCTGGACGCATTGCAACAATTTCCGCTATCATGTCTGGTGGCACAAGGCGCTGATGCATCTCGATCAGGGTGAGATCGACGCGGTGTTCCACCTCTATGACACCGAGGTGCGCCGCGACCACACCGACGATTTCCGCGACATCTCCAACGGGGCCTCGATGCTCATGCGCCTAGAGCTGGACGGGATCGACGTGGGCAACCGCTGGGAGGAGATGGCCGATATCTGCGAGCGCCGGACCGGGGATGCCTGCCTCGTCTTTGCCGATCTGCACTATCTTCTGGCGCTTATCGGCGGCAAGCGCGAGATCGCGATCAAGCGCCTGATGGCGCGGCTTCATGGTGATGCCAAATGCGCCAATTCCTCGGACATGATGGCGCGGATGGCAAATCCCGGCCTGTCGGCGGCGACGGGGCTTGAGGCCTTTGGTGAAGGGGATTACAAGACGGCATTTCTCAACCTGGGACGGGCGCGCCGCACCATGCAACTTGCCGGCGGCAGCCATGCGCAACGCGACGTGTTCGAGCGTCTGACCATCGATTCGGCGCTGCGCGCCGGCTTCATGGCCGAGGCCGAGACCATTCTCAAGGAGCGCAGCGCGCACCGCGCGGGCAAGCTCGATCGATACGCCGCCACCCGCCTCGAACTGATCGAGACGGCGCGCGGCGGCTGGTCCGAGGCAGGGCGTCTCCCGGCCGAGTGACCCCGCAGCACCATCAACAAGGAGCCGACACCGCGATGACGAGCGTTGCAGATCCAGCCATGGCACATAGCCATACCCAGAATGCGCAGGCCGCCCCCGTAGCGAGCACACGCGATATCCGGCTGGATTTCTTTCGCGGGCTGGCGATGTTCATCATCCTTGCCGCTCACACCCCGCGCAACTTCTTCTCAAGCTGGATTCCGGCGCGATGGGGCTTTTCCGACGCGACCGAGATCTTCGTGTTCTGCTCCGGCATGGCCTCGGCCATCGCCTTCGGCAAGGCATTCGAACAGCGCGGCTGGCTGATGGGCACGGCGCGGATCGGCTTTCGCGTCTGGCAGGTCTACTGGGCGCATCTGGGGCTGTTTTTCGCCGTGGCTGCGATGCTTGCGGCGTTCGACCAGTTCGGCGATTTCGACAAGGTCTATATCGGTTCGCTCAACCTGTGGAAATTCTTTACCGATCCGGGGCCGCAACTGGTGGGGCTGTTCACCCTCACCTATGTGCCGAATTATTTCGACATCCTTCCGATGTATCTCGTCATCCTCATGATGATGCCGCTGATGATGGCGCTGGCCCGTGTCAGCGTCGGGGCGGTTTTCGTCGCCATAGCGCTGATCTGGCTTTTCGCGCAGCGCGCGGTGCTGGAGACGCTGGGGCTGAGCGGGCTGCACCTGGGCTTTCCGGCCGAGCCGTGGTCGGACCGCAAATGGTTTTTCAACCCGTTCGGCTGGCAGTTGGTGTTCTTCACTGGCTTTGCCCTGATGCGCGGCTGGCTGCCAAGGCCGCCGGTGAACGGCGCGCTGATCGGGCTGGCGGCGTTCATTGTCATCGCCAATATTCCGCTATCCAATATCGGTGTGCGCGAATTCGGGTTCGACTGGGCGCGAGACTGGCGGATCGAGAATCGCGGCCTTTTCGACAAGTCAGATTTCGGCATCCTGAGATATGTGCATTTCCTCAGCCTCGCCTATCTGTGCTGGGCGGCGGCAGGCGAGGGCGGCGCGCGGCTCAGGGCGGCCGGCAGCGGGATCAGCGCGCGGCTCTGGACGGGCCTGCTGGCGATGATCCTCAAGGTGGGACAACAGTCGCTCGCGGTGTTCGTCTTCTCGATGTTCTTTGCGCGGCTCTCGGGCTTTGTGATGGACCAGATCGGACGGAATAGCTGGAACATGACGCTGGCCAACCTCGTGGGCTTCGGCGCGCTCATCGTGGTGGCCTATGTGGTTGGCTGGTTCAGGGGTCAGCCATGGAAGGTGTCGAAATGATCCGGCGCGAGGTGCTGAAAGGGCTGGGCGCGCTGGCGCTCTGGCCGGGCATGGCACGCGCCGCCGAGGGCGTTGCGTTTTCCGAGGAGATGCTTGATGCGCTCGCACGCGACGTGGCGGCCCAACCCTTTGCCAAGCGCCCTCTGGTGCCGCAGGAATGGCGCGGGCTGACCTATGACCAGTATCGCGCGATCCGCTTTGATACCGCGCGGGCCTTCTGGACGGGGACCGACTCGACGCTTGAGTTCGACCTCTTCCCGCCGGGGCTCTATTTCCCGCATTCGGTCGAGGTGAACATGGTCGAGGACGGCATCGCGCGGCGTGTGCCCTTCGACCTGTCGCTTTATCAAAAGCACGAGATCGTGCCCGACGATCTGCCCGTGGATGACCGGCTGGGCTATTCCGGTGTGCGGCTGCGGGCCGCGATCGCCAAACCGGGCTTCTTCCAGGAATACGCCGTGTTTCAAGGCGCGAGCTATTTCCGCGTGATCCCGCGCGAGTTGGTCTATGGCCTCTCGGCGCGCGGGCTGGCCGTCAATACCGCCGCCCCGGAGGGCGAGGAATTTCCCGATTTCACCCGGTTCTGGATCGAAAGAGCCGCCCCGGGCGCGCAGCGTCACCGCATCCATGCGCTGATGGAAAGCCCCTCGGTGACGGGGATGTATCACTTCACCCTCGACCCCTACGGCGATTCGGCGGATGTCGATGTTCGTTGCACGCTCTGGCCACGGGTGGACCTTGCCAATGTGGGTATCGCACCGCTCACCTCGATGTTCTATTTCGACGCCACGATGCGCGACCGCTTCAACGATTTCCGCCCTGCGGTGCATGACAGCGACGGGCTCACGATCCTCAACGGCAATGGCGAAATGCTGTGGCGGCCTCTGGCCAATCCGCGCCAGCTTCAGGTGTCGAGCTTTGTTGACAGCAACCCGCAGGGCTTTGGTCTTGCGCAACGCGCGCGGCGCTATTCGGATTTCCACGATCTCGAGGCGATGTATCACCGCCGCCCGAGCGTCTGGATCACGCCGGGCGAGGATTGGGGGCACGGCGCGGTGACGCTGGTCGAGATTCCGACCGACAAGGAGATTTTCGACAATATCGTGGCCTATTGGCGTCCGCGAGAGCCGCTGGCGGAGGGCAGCGAGCACGCCTTAACCTATCGCATGTCCTGGACCGGCGAGATCCCCGAGCAAAAGCCCGTGGCACAAGTGATCGGGACGCGGATCGGGCGCGGATTTCCGCACAACCTGCACCAACTGGTCACGATAGATTTTGCCCCCCATGCCGCCCTGCCCGAGGATTACGACGATCTGGTGATCTACGTCTATTCCGCAAGGCTGGAGACATCTCAGGGCCTCATCCAGCGCAACCCCGAGACCGGCGGACCGCGGCTGGCCTTCTCCTTTGATCCGGGCGACGTGGAGATGGCCGAAATCCGCGCGCAGCTTTTTCACGAGGGGCGCGGCGTAAGCGAGATCTGGCTTTACCGATGGACCGCGTGACCGCCTTTCCCGGCGCGGGGCACATGCCGGCGCCTGCGCCCCTGAGCCACCCGGTTCAGCAGCTGAATCGGGTGGACCGCGACCCGAACGCGCCCGCCTGGCGGCCTGCGCCGCGCTTCTGGTGGCGGCGGGCTGTGGTCCTTGTTCCGGCAGTGCTGACCACCGGCACACTGGCCTGGGTCTTTGCCGACTGGCTGTCCGATGGCGGCATGTGGTGGCTTGAATGGGTGCTGCTGGCGCTGGTCACGGTCACATTCTTCTGGATCGCGCTCTCTGTTGGCACGGCGACGCTGGGCCTTGTCTGTCATTTGATGCGCCGACACGCGCGCGGGCACGCGATTGCGCCGCTGAACGTGGCGCTTCTGGTGCCGATCTACAATGAGGATACCGCCGAGGTATTCGGCAATGCCTGCGCGATGATGATGGCGCTGCGCGGGAACAAGTCGGCGCACCGCTTCGAGCTGTTCATTCTCAGCGATACGCAGGACGCGGAGATTGCCCTCGCCGAGCGCCGCGCCTTTGACACCTTGCGCGCCGCGCTGCCGCCTGATCTGCTGGTCTGGTATCGCCGCCGCACCCGCAATACCGAGCGAAAGGTAGGCAATATCAAGGACTGGATCACCGGCTGGGGGGCGGCATATGACGCCATGCTCGTGCTCGACGCCGACAGCCTGATGAGCGCCGAGGCGATCGCTTCGCTTGCCGACGAGATGGGCGCCGACCCGACGGCGGGCCTCGTTCAGTCGGCTCCCATGGTGATCGGATCCGACACGATTTTTGGCCGGATGCAACAGTTTTCCGCCGCCGTCTATGGCACGCTGCTGAACGAGGGGCTGGCGGGATGGACAGGGTCGGAGGGCAATTACTGGGGCCATAACGCGATCATCCGCACCCGCGCGTTCGCCGATTGCGCCGGTTTGCCGCGGATGCCATCGCGTTCGGGGAAAGGCGGGCTGATCCTCAGCCACGATTTCGTCGAGGCGGGGCTGTTGCGCCGTGCGGGGTGGGCGGTGCGCTTTGTCCCCGATATCACCGGCAGCTACGAGGAGCCGCCGGCCACGCTCATCGACTATGCCCTGCGCGACCGGCGCTGGTGTCATGGCAATCTGCAACACCTGCGCCTTCTGGGCACGCGAGGCTTTCACGCCGTCTCGCGATTCCATCTCTTTCACGGCGCGATGAGTTACCTGCTTTCGCCCGCCTGGTTCGGGCTTCTGGTGATCTGGGCGCTTCTGGGCAACGGGCCGGACAGCGTGATCACTTATTTCTCGGCTGAAAACCCGCTTTATCCAGTTTGGCCCGAGATGAGCCGGGTCAACTCGGCGCTGATTCTCGTGTTCATGTACGGGATGCTGCTGGCGCCGAAACTCATGGGCGCGCTCGCGCTCGGGCTGGGTGAGGTGCGCATCGCGCGGTTCGGGGGCGCGGGGCGGTTTGCGCTGTCGCTGGTGGTGGAAATCCTTCTGTCGATCCTGTTCGCGCCGATCATGATGGTGCAACAGGTGGTAGCGGTATTGCGCACCATCATCGGGATCCGCCCGATCTGGTCGCCGCAGGCGCGCAAGGGCGGCGATTACAGCCTTGGCACGGTGGCCAAGTTCCACGCGCTCGAAACGGTGAGTGGCGCGCTTCTCTGGATCGGTATGGCCGCAGGTGTCGTCTCGCCCTGGCTCTTGCCGATCGCGGTGAGCCTTGTTGCGGCGGTGCCGCTCTCGATGCTGTCGGGGCGGCGGATGGGGCGGCTCATGGCCACGCCCGAGATGATCGAGCCGCCCGCGATCGTGCTGCTCGCGCAACGTCACCGCGAGATGTTCCGTGCCGCGGGAACCCCGCCGCTCGCGGCGGAATAGTTTCCGCCGGATCTGCCCGACCTGCGCCTCGATCCGGTCGAGCGCCATGCCGCTCCGGCCGCGCGGAACGCCGTGGCCGCCATCGAAACGCGCCGCCCCCAGCGCCGCGCCGCCGCCATAACCGTGCAGGAACACCGCCACCGGGAATGGCCCCCGCCCTCTGGCTGGGCGATGCGATGCCTTGCCCGAGGGCGTGGCGGCAGGAACGCGGGCGGGGCCATCTGACAATCCTGTGAAGATACCTTACGCCAGATCGGGTTATCGGGCATTCATGGACCGACCGAATGAAAGGAGCGCCCGCGCCCATGGAAAGCATCTACTACGTCCTCTGCTGGGCCTGTCATCGCCGCTGCAAGCATTGCTACGAGGGCCGCTTTCGCCCCTATGTGCGCGGCGCGCTGCGCAGGGTGGTGGACGAGGCGAAAGAGAGCTTTCCCAAGGTGCTGGCCAGCCTTCCCGACGAGCTGAGCTATCTCGATCTCGCGGCACCGTCCGAGACCGCGCCGGGCGGCTATGAGCGCCGTGCCAGCCGGATCATTCTCGCGGGTGGCGAGGTGCTGGTCGATCCGGTGCGCGAAGAGGTGCTTTATCCGGCACTCGAGTCCATTCAGGCCAGATATGGCGCGCAGGGCGTGCGGGTGGTCGTTCAGACCACCGGCGATCTGGTCACGCCGCAGATCATCGACGAGTTGCTCGCGCGCGGCGTCTGGATGATCTCCTGCGCCGGGATGGACGATTTTCACATAGGCCACGAGGGCGACAAGCGCGTGCCGCTCATCGACCGGCTGCGCGAAATGTTTCAGGCGGCGGGGATGCGCGACAGCACGCTCGCCTCCACCACCCGCAACTGGGCCGATCAGACCGAGGATCAGCCGGTCTATTCGATGTTCGGCGCGACCGAGGATGCCTGGATCGGCAAGATCTGGCCGCGCGGGCGGGCGTGGGAGAACTCGCTTTCAAAGGCGACGATCACCGATAATTTCTGCAATGTCTGGTCGGGGGGGCTTGGCTTTCTCAACCGGGGGTTCTCCGGCTCGGAAGTCTCCATCGACCCCAATGGCGATGTCTTTCCCTGCTGTCTCAAGACCGCAGCCCCGCTGGGAAATCTCTGCGAGGAGCGGCTGGACGATATTCTCGACAGCCTCGTGGGGCACCCGGCGTTCGAGGCCATTTCCATGGGCCACCCCGAGCGGATGGGGCTGGCGCATGGCTGGGACATAGCGCGGTTTCTCGACGAATCTCGCACCAAACGGCCCGATGGCGAGCCCTATCGCAATCTCTGCATCGGCTGCGACCGGTTCTTTGAAAAGGTGCTGGGGTCCGAAATCGCGCGCCTCCGGCAAGAGCGGCTGGCGGCAAGGCGGGCGGCGGCGTGAGCGAGGCGGCGACAGAGCGGCGGCGGAGCTTTTGCCTGCGGCCCTTGCCCATGTGCGGCACCGCATCAATCACTGTCCCGCGCCCGATCCCCCGAGCGGCCTGGCTGGGGCTTTGCCCTGCTGGCCGACACCCTGTAAACACCCACCAACAGGAGAGAGCCGATGATCCGATCCATTCTGACCGCGCTGGCCGTGCTCGGCCTTGCCGCGCCGCTCGTCGCGCAGGAGGTCACGCCCGACCCGAAGGATTGGCCCGCGATCACCGCGGCGGCGCGGGGCCAGACCGTCTATTGGCACGCCTGGGGCGGCGGCAATGCCATCAATGATTACATCGCCTGGGCCTCGGGTGAGGTGAAATCGCGCTATGGCGTGGCCATCGAGCATGTGAAGCTCAAGGACACCTCTGACGCGGTGAGCCGCGTGATCGCCGAGAAATCGGCGGGCAAGGACGCGGGCGGCGCGGTCGATCTCATCTGGATCAACGGCGAGAATTTCGCGGCGATGAAGGAGCAGGGCCTGCTGTTCGGTCCCTGGGCCGAGGACCTGCCCAACTGGCAATTCGTCGATGTCGAGGGCAAGCCCGCCGCGACCTCGGATTTCACCGTGCCGACCGATGGGCTGGAGGCCCCCTGGGGCATGGCGCAGATCGTGTTCTATCACGACACCGCGCGGCTGACCGCGCCGCCCCGCACGATCCCCGCGCTGGCCGAGTGGGCGCGCGCCAATCCGGGCCGCTTCGCCTATCCGCAGCCGCCCGATTTCCTCGGCTCCACCTTTCTCAAACAGGCGGTGATGGCGCTTGCGCCGGATCGTGACGTGCTCACCCGCCCCGTGGAGGAGGCAGGCTATGCCGAGGCTACAGCGCCGCTCTGGGCGTTTCTCGACGACCTGACGCCGAACCTCTGGCGCGCGGGCGCGGCCTATCCGCAATCGGGGCCGCGCCTCATCCAGTTGATGAACGATGGCGAGATCGACCTCGCGTTCAGCTTCAACCCCAACGAGGCGTCGAACGCCATCGCCAATTACGAGCTGCCCGACACGGTGCGGACCTATGTGCTCGACGGCGGCACCATCGGCAATGCAAGCTTTGTGGCGATCCCCTATAACGCCAATGCCAAAGCGGGCGCGCTGGTGCTGGCCAATTTCCTGATGTCGCCGCAGGCGCAGGCGCGCAAATCCGATCCCGCCATCTGGGGCAATGGCACGGTGCTGGCGCTCGACAAGCTGTCGGAAGAGGATCGCGCGGCGTTTGACGCGATCACGCGCGGCGTGGCGACGCTCTCGCCCGAGGAGCTTGGCCAATCCCTGCCCGAGCCGCACCCCTCCTGGATGGTGCGCCTTGAGCAGGACTGGACCGCGCGCTACGGCGCAGGCCAGTAAAGACCCATGCGCGCCGCCGTCAGCCCGATTGCCCCGTCGCGGCCCGCGCGGCGGGCGCACCTCCTGCCCTGGGCGCCGCTCTTGACGCTGGCGGTGATGCTGGGGCCGGTTCTGGCGGGGCTGTTGGGCACGCTGGCCCCGGCGCTGGGCCATATGCCCGCGCTGGGTGGCACCGGGGTCAGCCTCGCACCGTTCGAGCAGCTTTTCGCCTGGCCGGGACTGCCGCGCGCGGTGGCGCTCAGCCTCGGGGTGGGCTTTGCGGCCACCGCGCTCTCGCTCGCCCTCGTCACGCTGATTTGCGCGGGCTGGGCGGGCACGCGCACCTTTGGCATGATCGAGCGGCTGCTCTCGCCGCTTCTGTCGGTCCCGCACGCGGCGGCGGCCTTTGGGCTTGCGTTCCTGATCGCGCCCTCGGGCTGGATCGCGCGCGCGCTCTCGCCCTGGGCGTCGGGATGGGCGCAGCCGCCCGATCTGTTGATCCTGCAAGACCCGGCGGGCCTCAGCCTCGTCTTCGGCCTCGTCACCAAGGAGGTGCCGTTTCTGCTGTTGATGACGCTGGCGGCGCTGACGCAGGTGCGCCCCGGCCAGAGCCTGCGGGTCGCGCAGGCGCTGGGCTATGCCCGCGTGAGCGGCTGGCTCAAGGTGATCTTTCCGATGATCTACCGCCAGATTCGCCTGCCGGTCTGTGCGGTGCTGGCGTTTTCCATGTCGGTGGTGGATGTGGCGATCATCCTTGGCCCCAACACCCCGCCGACGCTGGCGGTGCAGGTGGTGCGCTGGATGAGCGACCCGGACCTGACCCTGCGTTTCCAGGCAGCGGCGGGGGCGGTGCTGCAACTGGGGCTGGTGCTGCTGGGCCTTGGCCTCTGGCGGCTGATGGAATTGGCCGTTGCGCGGCTTGGGCGGCTCTGGATCGCCTCGGGCGCGCGGGGGCGGCGACGGGGCGAACAGGCGCTGCGCGGCGGCGCGCTGGTGCTGGGCGCGCTTGCCGCGCTGGCGGTGATCGCGGGGCTGGCGGGACAGGTGGTGTGGTCCCTTGCCGGGCTGTGGCAATTTCCCGATTTCTGGCCTGACGCCGTCACCTTGCGCAACTGGCAGCGTCACGGGCCGCGCCTGTCCGGTCCCGTGACCGAAACGCTGGTGATCGCCGGGGCGGCGACGGCGCTGGCGCTGCTTCTCACGCTGGCGAGCCTGGAGGCTCAGCACCGCCACGGGCTGCGCCCCGCGACGCGCGCGCTGTGGCTGCTTTATCTGCCGCTGATCGTGCCGCAGGTGGCGTTTCTCATGGGGTTTCAGACGCTTTCCATCGCCACCGGCGTGGACGGCGGGCGCGCGGCGGTCATCCTCGCGCATCTGGTGTTTGTGCTGCCCTATGTCTTCCTGTCGCTGTCGGACCCGTGGCGCGCCTGGGACGGGCGGCAGGACACGATCGCGCGCGCGCTGGGCGCAGGCCCCGATCGGGTGCTCTGGGCGGTGCGGCTGCCGATGCTGCTGCGGCCCCTGCTCATCGCGGCAGCGGTCGGCTTTGCCGTCTCGGTGGGGCAATACCTGCCGACGCTGCTGGTGGGCGCGGGCCGGGTGGCGACGCTGACCACCGAGGCGGTGGCGCTGGCGGCGGGCGGCGACCGCCGGGCGATCGGGGTCTATGCCCTGGCGCAGACGGCGGCGGCGTTCGCGCCTTTCGCGCTGGCGGTGCTCTTGCCGCGCGTTTTGTGGCGCAACAGGAAGGGGATGCGCGATGCCTGAAGCGCGCGGGTTGCGGTTCGAGCATGTGGCGATTTCACTCGGGCGCGCGCGGCTCATCGCGCTTGATTGCACCATCGGGCCGGGCGAGGTACTCACCGTGATGGGGCCGTCGGGGTCTGGCAAGTCCACGCTGCTGGCGGCGATCACCGGCACGCTCGATCCGGTGTTCGCCATGACCGGGCGCATCCGGCTGGACGGGCGTGACCTCATGCGCCTGCCCACCGAGGCGCGGCGCATCGGCATCCTGTTTCAGGATGAATATCTGTTTCCGCATCTTTCGGTCGGGGCCAACCTTGCCTTTGGCCTCAAGCCCGAGGTGCGGGGCCGCGCCGCGCGCCGCGCGCGGATCGAGGCGGCGCTGGCGGAGGTGGGGCTTGCCGGTTTTGCCGGACGCGATCCGGCCACGCTCTCGGGCGGGCAGCGGGCACGGGTGGCGCTGCAACGGATGCTGCTGGCAGAGCCGCGCGCCCTGCTGCTCGACGAGGCGTTCTCAAAGCTCGACACCGGGCTGCGCGCGCAGGTGCGGGAACTTGTGTTCGACACTGCCCGCCGCCGCGCCCTGCCGGTGCTTCAGGTCACGCACGATCATTCTGACGCAGCGGCGGCGGGCGGCGAGGTGGTGGTGCTGGGATGAGCGGCGCAAACGCAAACGCCGCCCCGGTGGGGCGGCGCGGCATTGGCAACCGGATCGGTTATCAGAAACCGAGACCGGCGTATTTGTTCTTGAACTTCGACACGCGCCCGCCGGCATCGGTAAGGCGGGTGCCGCCGCCGGTCCAGGCAGGGTGCACCGATGGGTCGATGTCGAGCGAGAGCGTGTCGCCCTCCTTGCCCCAGGTCGAGCGCATCTGCACGATGGTGCCGTCGGTCATCTTGACGTTGATGACGTGATAATCGGGGTGGATGTCCTTTTTCATCGTGCCATTCCTTACGCGGATTTGCCCGAAACGGGCTTGTAGTTGGCGTCCTCGGCGATGCGGGCGGATTTGCCGCGGCGCGAGCGCAGATAGTAGAGCTTGGCGCGGCGCACGCGGCCCCGGCGCACCACCTCGATCGTGTCGATATTGGTCGAATAGAGCGGGAACATCCGTTCCACGCCTTCGCCAAAGGAAATCTTGCGGACGGTGAACGACCCGGCGATGCCCTTGCCGTTCTTGCGGCTGATGCAGACGCCTTCGAAGTTTTGCACGCGGCTCCGGGTGCCTTCGGTCACCTTGTAGCCGACGCGGATCGTGTCGCCGGCCTTGAAATCGGGAAGGGTCTTCCCGAGCGAGGCGATCTGTTCCGCCTCCAACTGAGCGATAATATCCATCGCTTCTCTCCTGATTTGCCTGCGGTTTTTCCCGCAAATATGTCTCGCGTCCTCAGAGCTCTTGGTCTTCTTCCGGGTCCGCAGATGCGCCCGCCAGAGATCAGGCCGTCCTTTGTCTGTCCTGCCGTTTTCCGGGGCTGCCGCGCATGGCCGAAGAAAGCCGGGACAGGATGCCCACAAAAAACACGCCCGGAGCCGCCAGGGCGATTCCAGACGGACGGGGTATAGGCGGGAATGCTGCCGCGATCAAGCCTCGGCGTCAGAATTCAACGCCGGCCTGCGCCTTGATGTTCTGCTCGCGGAACGGATGCTTGATCTCTTTCATTTCGCTGACCAGATCGGCGATGTCGATCAGCTCCGGCCTGGCGCTGCGCCCGGTCAGCACGACATGGGTCATCGGCGGCTTTTCCTCGGCCAGAAAGGCCACCACCTCGTTGATATCGAGATAATCATAGCGCAGCGCGATGTTGATCTCGTCGAGCAGCACCATTCGGTTGCGCGCGTCGCGGATCAGTTCCCTGGCCTTGTCCCACGCCGCTTGCGCCATGACAGTATCGCGTTCGCGGTCCTGCGTCTCCCAGGTAAAGCCATCGCCCATGACGTGAAACGCGCAGATATCCGCGAACCGTTCCCTGAGCACATCACGCTCGCCGCTCGGCATCGAGCCCTTGATGAACTGAACCACCGCGCAGGGCATCCCGTGGCCGATGCAGCGCAGGATCATGCCAAAGCCGGAGCTGCTTTTGCCCTTGCCATTGCCGGTATGGACGATGATGAGGCCCTTTTCGCCGGTCTTGTGCGCCATGAGCTTGTCGCGGGCGGCCTTGATCCGCTTCATCTTTTCGGTATGGGCCCTGGGGTCTTTGGTCATCGGCGGCTCCTGCTCTGGCGCGTTGTCGATCACCTAGCCCGTTTGCACCGCGCGCCGCAAGATCAGCCGTCCTCGTCCCGCGCAACATGCGCCCGCCACAGATCGGGGCGGCGTTCGCGCGTGATCCGTTCGGACATCTCGTGCCGCCAAGCGGCCACCTTGGCGTGATCGCCAGAGGTCAGAACCGCGGGGATCGGGCGGCCTTGCCACTCCGCGGGGCGGGTGTAGTGGGGATGTTCCAGCAAACCCTCGGCAAAGCTCTCTTCCTCGGTCGATGTCTCATTGCCGAGCACGCCGGGCAGAAGCCGCACGCTCGCGTCGATCACCGCCTGCGCGGCGATCTCGCCGCCGGTCATGACGAAATCGCCGAGGCTGATTTCCTCGATGCGGTAATGCGCGATCACGCGCTCGTCCAGCCCCTCGAACCGGCCACAGATCAACGTGACGCCGGGGCCCGCAGCCAGGGCGCGGGCGCGGGCCTGCGTGAAGGGCGCGCCGCGCGGGCTGAGATAGACGAGCGGCCATTGGGGCGGGGTCGCGGCCATCGCCCTGTCGATGGCCCGGCCCATCACATCCGCGCGCAGCACCATCCCCGCGCCGCCACCGGCGGGCGTGTCATCGACATTGCGGTGCCGCCCCTCGCCGAAGGCGCGCAGGTCGGTCACCTCCAGCGCCCAGAGGCCCTCGCGCAGGGCGCGACCCGTCAGGCTCTCGCCGAGCACGCCGGGAAAAGCCTGCGGCAGAAGGGTGATGACGCGCGCGGTCCAGACTCCGGGGCGCGGCGCGGCCTCTTCCATCAGATCGCGCGGCGCAAGCGACGGGCGCACACGCTTGCTGCCATGGGAGCGGGGCGCATCGGCCATGGCCTAGAACAGCCCCTCGGGCGGGTCGGCGACGATCCGGCGCGCGGCAAGGTCAACCGTCGGCACCGCCTCGCGGGTGAAGGGCAGAAGAACGGTAGAGGTGAGGCCCGGCGCGTGGATTTCCAGCAGGTCCGCCGCACCATGATTGAGCACCGCCTTGACGCGGCCAAGCGGGGTGCCGCCGGTGTCGAACACCTCCAGCCCGATCAGGTCGGCATGATAGAACTCGTCATCGGGCAGGACGGGCAGGCGGTCGCGCGGTACATGCAGCCGCACACCGCGCAGGGCGTCGGCCTGTTCCCTGGTGGCGATGCCCGACAGCCGCGCGGTCAGCGCGCCCGAGGTCTGGCCCGTCAGCGCGACCTCGAAGCTGTGCTTGCCGTCCTCGGAGACAAGCGCGCCATAGGCGGCGATGTCCTCGGGACGTGCCGTGAAACTCTTGAGCCGCACCTCTCCCTTGACGCCGAAGGCCCCGGCGATAGCCCCGAGGCAGACCGTGTCGCTCATCGTCATGTCCTTTCGCAGGCGGTCATCGGCTTTCCACCGGCACATGATGGCGGCGGTGCTCCCATCCGGCAAGCTCCAGTTCCGGTGTGGCGCTTTCCTCTTCGGGCCAGCCGATGCAGAGATAGGCCACGAGCGCCCAATCATCCGGAATATCAAGATCCCGGCACAGGCGCGCGGGATCGAGGATCGACACCCAGCCAAGGCCGAGCCCGCGGGCGCGGGAATACAGCCAGAACTGCGTGACCGCGGCCACCACCGAATAGCGCCGTGTCTCGGGCATGGTGCCGGCCCCGAGGCCCGCACCCTGTCGGGTCGCCTCGTCGCAGAAGATGGCAAGCTGCACCGGGGCATCGCGCATCCCGGAGAGCTTCAAGCCGCTGTAAATGAGGGCCTTTTCGCCGTCATATCCGTCAAGGGCGCGCGCATTGGCCGCCCGGAAATTGGCCAGCGCGGCGGCGCGGGCGGCGGGGCTTGCGACCCGCACGATGCGCCACGGCTCGCTCAGCCCGACCGAGGGGGCAAGGGCAAAGGTGGCAAGACAATCGCGCAGGAGCGCCTCGTCCACAGGATCGGTGCGAAAGCGGCGCACGTCGCGCCGCCAGCGCATGAGATCGCGCAGGCCGGTCTGGAAGTCCTCGGAAAACTGTGACATTCCAGATCCTCACCCGATGATTATTCGGCGGCTGCCTCTTCGGCGGCAGCGGCGGCCTTCTCGGCCCTGGCGGCGGCGCGTTCCTGGGCCTTCTTGCCAGGCTCGGCCTTTTTCAGGTTGGCGCGCTGTTTCTTCTCGATGACGCCAGCGGCCTCGAGCATCCGGCTGATGCGGTCGGTCGGCTGCGCGCCTTGTGCCAGCCAATGCTGGATGCGCTCGACATCCATCTTCACGCGCTCCTCGCTGTCCTTGGGCAGGAGCGGGTTGTAGGTGCCCAGCTTCTCGATGAAGCGGCCATCGCGCGGCATGCGCGAGTCGGCGGCGACGATGCGGTAGAACGGGCGTTTCTTGGAGCCACCACGGGCAAGGCGGATTTTCATGGCCATTTGATATTCTCCTTTAATGGCAGTGGGCTGGCAGGGTTTCAGACCCGCCTCAGGATTGGTGCTTGCGGTGATGTCTGATCACCTCGGCGATGATGAAGTTGAGGAATTCGCGGGCGAATTCCGGGTCGAGATCGGCGGATTTCGCCAGGTCTTCGAGCCGCGCGATCTGTTGCGCCTCGCGCTCGGGATCGGACGGGGGAAGGTCGTGCTCGGCCTTGAGCCTGCCCACCGCCTGCGTGTGCTTGAACCGCTCGGCCAGCGTGAATACAAGGATCGCGTCAAGCCGGTCGATGCTCTCGCGGTGCTCTTTCAGGAGGCGGGCGGCAAGGGTGGTGGTGTCAGGCATCGGCGCCTCCGGCACGGGCAGGGGATGGGGCGATCATGCGCAGGCCCTCACCGGGCCGCCGGGGCCGGGGTGGCGATAGAGCAGGTCGGGCCCCATGTGGATGTTGTCATATGCGCGCTCGAACCGCGCGCCGAGACGTTCGGCGAGCGCGATGGAGCGGCTGTTGCCGGGCTTGATGTTGGAGGTGAGCGTGGTGAAGCCGAGCGCATCGTAGGCCCATTGGCGCGCGCGCAGCGCGGCCTCGTGGGCGATGCCGCGGCCCTCATAGCCGTCAAAGAGCGCCCAGCCCAGTTCCGGCTCGGGCCAGCCTTCGGGATTCCAGATGCCGGCAATGCCGGCGGTCTCGCCCGTTTCCTTCATCTCGAGCGTGAAATACCCGTAGCCGTGGATATGCCAGTGACCGACGTTGAGCGCGAACCAGCGCCACGCCTCGCCCCGGTTGGGTGCGCTGCCAAAGCCCGAGGCGCGGGTCCGGTCGAGCAGGAAGGCGATCATCGGCGCGATGTCGCGCGCCTCTGGCCCGCGCAGGGTCAGGCGGGGGGTGTCGAGCACGGGGGCACGGGTGAGGCTCATGGGCGGCCCCCGTCGGAACATGGATATTTCTGGCAAGATGAAGTCATGGGCTTATTTCTTCTTGCCAAGCCCCGAGAGGCCAGGCGGCAGCGACAGGCCGCCGCCGAGACCGGGCAACCCGCCGGGCAGCTTGCCGCCCATGGCGCGGGTGGCCTCTTCCATGGCGCGGGCGTCGGTCATGTCGGGCATCGCGCCCTTGCCGAACATCCCCTTCATCGCCTGCTTGAGCATCCCGCCCTTGCCCATCTTGCCCATTTTCTTCATCATGTCCGTCATCTGGCGGTGCATCTTCAGCAGCCTGTTGAGGTCCGATACCTCCTGCCCGGCACCCTTGGCGATGCGCTTCTTGCGGCTGGCCTGAAGGATCGCCGGATTAGCGCGTTCCTTTTTCGTCATCGACTGGATGAGGGCGATCTGGCGGATGATGACCTTGTCGTCAAAGCCCGCCTCCTGCACCTGCCTGGCCATCTTGCCCATGCCGGGGATCATGCCCATCAGCCCTTCCATGCCGCCCATCTTCTGCATCTGGTCAAGCTGGCTGCGCAGGTCGTTCATGTTGAACTGACCCTTGGCCATGCGGCGCATCATGCGTTCGGCCTGCTCGGCCTCGAGCGTTTCCTGCGCCTTCTCCACCAGCGCCACGATGTCGCCCATGCCGAGAATGCGGCCGGCGATGCGCTCGGGCTCGAAGGTCTCGATGGCGTCCATCTTTTCGCCAAGGCCGACGAAGCGGATCGGCTTGCCGGTGACGGCACGCATCGACAGCGCCGCGCCGCCGCGCCCGTCGCCGTCCATCCGGGTGAGCACGACGCCGGTCACGCCGATCTTGTCGTCGAATTCGGTGGCGACGTTGACGGCGTCCTGGCCGGTCAGGCCATCGACCACCAGCAGCGTTTCGCGGGGTTGCGCCACGTCGCGCACCGCCGCCGCCTGCGCGATCAGCTCGGCGTCGATATGCAGGCGCCCGGCGGTGTCGAGCATGTAGACATCGTAGCCACCGAGCGCGGCCTGCGTTTTCGCGCGTCTGGCGATGGCGACCGGGTCTTCGCCCTTTACGATGGGCAGGGTATCGACGCCGATCTGACGCCCGAGAATGGCAAGCTGTTCCATCGCCGCCGGGCGGCTCACGTCGAGCGAGGCCATGAGCACGCGCTTGCCCTCGCGCTCTTTCAGGCGCTTGGCGAGCTTGGCAGTGGTGGTGGTCTTGCCCGAGCCTTGCAGGCCGACCATGAGAATGGGCGCGGGCGGGTTGTCGATCTTGAGCGCGCCGGGGTCGCCCTCGCCGCGCAGGGTGTCGATCAGGGCATCGTGGACGATCTTGACGACCTGCTGGCCCGGCGTGACGGATTTGGTGACGGCCTGGCCGGTGGCCTCCTTCTCCACGCGCTTGATGAAATCGCGCGCGACCGGCAGCGAGACATCGGCCTCCAGCAGCGCGACGCGCACCTCGCGCAGGGCGGTTTTGACGTCCTCCTCGGAGAGCGCGCCCTGTCTGGTCAGCCGGTCGAGAACGCCGGAGAGGCGGTCGGACAGGTTTTCAAACATTGCCGGGCCTCCTTTGCCGGTTGCCGCCATGCCGCCCCGACATGATCGGGGTGACGTCTCAAAACATCAACGCCCCCACGGGCGCGACGCGCTGGTGGGGGGCGATCCCGGCGCGGGGCCGGGACCGGAAGCATCTGGCCTCCGGGAACATGGGCCGGCGTTTACGCGCGAAGGCGACCCGAGTCAAGCACGACCGCGTCAGGCAGGCACCGCCGCCAGCCGCCGCGCGGCAAGCCAGCTTGCCAGCGCCATGAGCCCGGCAGTGGCAAGGCAGAGCGGCAGGCCGCCCGCCTGGTAGCTGAGGCCCGACAGGAGCGTTCCGATCAGCCGTCCGGCGGCATTGGCCATGTAGTAGAAACCCACGTCGCGGGTGATCCGTTCGGCCGCGCCGAAGGCGAGGATCAGGTAGGAATGGACCGAGGAATTGATTGCAAAGACAAAGCCGAAGACGAGCAGGCCCACGACCAGCGTGGCGGTGAGCCAGGGCGCGGGGCCGCCCGCGAGGAACGCGGCGAGCGCCAGCGCAAAGGGGATCGGCACGAGCAGCCCTGCCCAGTGGATCGCGCGCGCGGTGATCGCGGCCTCGGGCTGGGTTCTGGCGCCCAGAAGCCGGGGCGCGAGCGCCTGCACCGCGCCATAGGCGATGATCCACAGCGCCATGAAGCCGCCCACCAGAAAGAACGCCTCGCGCCGCCCCGCATCCGTGCCGTCAGACAGGACCATCTGGAAATAGACCGGGATGCCCACCACGAACCACACGTCGCGCGCACCGAACAGGAACATCCGCGCCAGGCTGAGGCGGTTGACGCGGGCATCGCGCGAGCGCCATCCGCCCCAGGCCTCGGCGGATTTCATCCGCCCCGGCAGGCCCGCGGGCAAGAACAGCACCACCGCCGCGAGAATGAACGCCAGCACCGCCGCCATGCCCCAGACCGCCGCGTGAAACCCCGCCAGCCCCAGAAGCGCCGCGCCGAGGAAAAAGCCCGCGCCCTTGACCGCGTTCTTGGAGCCGGTGAGGGTGGCGACCCAGCGAAACAGCCCGCCCTCGCCCGAGGGCGCAAGCAGCTTGACGGCGGATTTCGAGGACATCTTGGCGAGATCCTTGGCCACGCCCGACACGCCCTGCACCGCCATCACGAAGATCACCGAAGCCGTGATGCTCCACGATGGATCAAGCTGCGCCAGCGCGACAAGCGCGCCGATCTGTAGCGCAAGCCCGCCATAGAGCGTCGCCGCCAGCCCGAAGCGCGCGGCAAGCCAGCCTGCGCCAAGGTTGGTGACGATGCCCGCCACTTCGTAGAGCAGGAACAGCCACGCCAGTTGCACCGGCGTGAAGCCGAGGGTGTTGAAATGCAACAGCACCAGCATCCGCAGCGCGCCGTCGGTCAGCATGAAGGCCCAGTAGGCCGCCGTGACGGCACCATAGGCGCGCAGCGGGTTGGCGGCCCCGGTCACAGCGAGGCCGCGACCATGCGGGCGACATCGCCAAGCCGGCAGGCATAGCCCCATTCGTTGTCATACCAGGCATAGAGTTTTACCTGCGTGCCGTTCACGACCATGGTCGAGGGCCCGTCGATGATCGCAGAGCGCGAATCGTTGGTATAGTCGGACGAGACGAGCGGGCGCGTCTCGAACCCGAGGATGCCGGCAAGTGGCCCTTCGGTGGCGGCCTTGAATAGCGCGTTGACCTCCTCCACGGTGGTGTCGCGCGCCATCTCGAAGACGCAATCGGTCAGCGAGGCGTTGAGCAGCGGCACGCGCACCGCATGGCCGTTGAGCCGCCCCTTGAGTTCCGGATAGATCAGCGTGATCGCCGTGGCGCTGCCGGTGGTGGTGGGGATGAGGTTGGTCAGGCCCGAGCGCGCGCGGCGCATATCCTTGGCGGGCCGGTCCACGATGGTCTGGGTATTGGTCACGTCGTGGATCGTGGTGATCGCGCCGTGGCGGATGCCGATCGCCTCGTGCAGCACCTTGACCACCGGCGCGAGGCAATTGGTCGTGCAGGAGGCGGCGGTGACGATGCTCTGCGAGCCGTCATAGAGGTGGTGGTTGACGCCATGGACGAGGTTGAGCGCGCCGCCGTCCTTGACGGGCGCGCTGACGACGACCTTGCGGACCCCGGCGTTGAAATAGGGCGCGATCCTGTCGCCGGTCTTGAACACGCCGGTGCAGTCGATCACCAGATCGACGCCCAGATCGGCGAGCGCCAGCGCCTCGATGGTTTTCTCATGGCTGAGGCGGATGCTCTGGCCGTTGAGCACCAGCGCGCCGGGCGCGTGGCCCACGGGGGTGGACCAGCGGCCATGGACCGAGTCGAACTCCATCAGGAGCGCGTGCTGTTCGGCATCGCCCACAGGGTCGTTCACAAGCACGATCTCGCCGCCGCTGCCACTGTCGATGAGGTCGCGCAGCACGAGTTTTCCGATCCGGCCGAGGCCGTTGAGGGCAATCCGGGGCATGGGATGTCAGGCTTTCTCTTCTGTCGCGGCGTCGGTGCCGATCTCGTCCACCCGCGCCTGAAGCGCGATGCGGCTCAGGCTCTCGAAGGGGAGTTCGACAAAGGCGGCGATGCGGCGGCGCAGGGCGGCATAGGTCTGGGCAAAGACCAGCGCCCTTTCCGCATCCGTGCCGGTGGCCTTGACCGGGTCGGGCAGGCCCCAATGGCCGGTGATCGGCTGGCCGGGCCAGGGCGGGCATTCCTCTCCGGCGGCGGTGTCGCAGACGGTAAAGACGAAATCCATCACCGGCGCGCCCTCGGCCTGAAACTCCGAGACGTGCTTGGAGCGCAGGTTTTCCACCTCGTGCCCGTTGCGGCGCAGGATGTCGATCGCCTGCGGGTTCAGCGCGGACTTTGGGCTGTAACCGGCGGAAAAGGCCGTGAACTTGCCCCCGCCAAGATCGCGCAGCAGCGCCTCGGCGATGATCGAGCGGGCGGAATTGCCCGAGCAGATGAAGAGCACGTTGAAAGTGTCGGCCATGGTCCTGTCCTTTGTGGCGAGGAGGGGGGCGAGAAGATCGGGCCGCGCGCGTCCCACGTCGAGCGCGAGATAGCCGATCAGCGCCTCGGTGGCGTCGAGATCGACAGAATAGAGCAGCGTGCGCCCCTGCCGTGTGGCGCGGATCAGGCCGCAGGCCGCAAGATCCGAGAGGTGATGCGAGAGGGTGTTTTGTTTCAGGCCAAGGGTCGCGGCGATATCCGTCGGGCGCTGGCCTTGCGGGGCAAAGCGCATGAGCAGCCGAAAGACCGCGAGGCGGTCGGGATGGCCAAGCGTGGCAAAGGCCTGAGGGGGGTTCAAAATTTTCATATTTCCAGAATATCGGAAATATTAGAGAGTCGCCAGTGACAGTTTCATGACAGCGACGCGCGCGCCGTTACCAATCCGCCAGCCCTTTCTCGGAAAATTGGTGAACCAGAAAGTCGATGAAGGCGCGCACCTTGGGCTGGGTAAAACGCCCCGGCGGATAGACCGCGTAGATGCCCAGCGTCTCCACCGGCAGATCGGGCATGGCATCCTCCACCAGCCCCTCGGCCATCGGCCCGGCATAGAGAAACGAGGGCAGATAGGCGATGCCAAGCCCCGAAATCGCGGCGTTGAGCAGCGATTGGCCATCATTGACGCTGAGGCCACCGGCGGTGCGCACCTGCCGCCTTTCGCCCGAGGGCGCGGTCAGCTTCCACACCGCGCTGCCGCCCTGGCTGGAATAATGCAACAGCTTGTGCTCGTTGAGGTCGTCGATCCGCTCGGGCCGTCCGTATCGGGCGAGGTAGGCCGGGCTGGCGATCATGCGCCGGGTGGTCTGCGAGAGCTTGCGCGCGCGCAGCGTACTGTCCTCCAGATCGCCGATACGCACGGCCATGTCAAATCCCTCGGAAATCAGCTCCACATAGCGGTTGTTGAGCACCATGTTGACGGTGATATCGGGAAACTCCTCGAGGAAGCCGCCAAGGATCGGGCTAAGATGGTTGACGCCGAAATCCGTCGCCACGGAAATCCGCAGGAGGCCCGAGGGGGCCGATTGCATGGAACTGACCAGAGCATCGGCCTCACCGGCATCGTTGAGCACCCGCAGCGCGCGGTCGTAATAGGCAAGGCCGATCTCGGTCGGGCTGACGCGCCGCGTGGTGCGGTTGAGAAGCCGCGCGCCGAGACGTGCCTCGAGCGAGGAGACATGCTTGGACACCGCGGATTTGGAAATCCCCATCTTGCGGGCCGCATCGGTAAAGCCGCCCTGATCCACCACCGTGGCAAAGGCCTCCATTTCCGTCAGGCGATCCATGCTCGAACCTCAGCTTCATCCCACGATCCGGTGTGCCGCAAGAATCGGGCGCAACTGCGGCAAGTGCCTGACAATATCGCGATCATGTCAGGATCGTTCATGGCGTGGAAACGCCGCGCACACGCAAAGATGACCCCCAAACGGTCGCGGCATGGTCTATCTTGCAGATATCGAATCGATCATGGAGGAACTGCCGATGACTCGTTTTCTCGCACTTGGCCTTGCTGCGGCTCTGGCCGTGGCCGCACCCGCGCTGGCGCAGGAGACCCCCGCGCCCGAAGGGGCAGAGGTCTATTTCGTCAATCTCGAGGACGGGGCCACGGTGACAAGCCCGGTCACGGTCATCTTCGGCCTCAAGGGCATGGGCGTGGCCCCGGCAGGGACCGAGAAGGCCACGACCGGCCATCATCACCTGCTTGTCGACCGCCCGCCCTTCGGGCAGGGCGAGGGCGGGGCGGAGGAGCTGAGCTATGGCCTGCCCGCCGACGATCACCACAGGCATTTCGGCGGCGGCCAGACACAGGCGACGGTGGAGTTGCCGCCGGGGCGGCACAGCCTGCAACTGGTGCTCGGCGATCACAATCACGCCCCGCACGTGCCCCCGGTCATGTCAGGGGTGATCACGATCACCGTGGAATAAGGCGCGCCAGGAGGGTGCCCGGGACGGCGCGTCAGGCGCGCGCGACCGCCCGCTCCAGAACCGGATAGCGCATCCCGAGCGTTACCCCGCGCGCGACAAAACTGAACAGGAGCGCAAGCCAGAGGCCGTGATTGCCCATGAGCGGCACCAGAGCGACCAGCGACAGGACATAGATGACAAGGCTCACCGCCATCATGTTGCGCATGTCGCGCGAGCGGGTGGCGCCGATGAAGATCCCGTCCAGCATCCAGGCCGCCAGCCCCGCGAGGGGTGCTGCGACCATGTAGGCCAGATAGGCCCGCGCCTCGGCCTGCACCTCGGGCGCTCTGGCCATGAAGTCGATGATCGCGCCGCCACACAGCGCAAACCCCAGCGCCAGCGCGGCACAGATGACCAGGCCCCACAGGCTCGACAGGAGCGCGCCGCGCCTGAGCACCGCAAGCGCCCGCGCCCCACAGGCCTGGCCCACGATCGCCTCGGCGGCAAAGGCGAAACCGTCGAGCGCATGGGCGGTGATGTTGAGGAACTGCAACAGCACCTGATTGGCCGCCAGCGTCACATCGCCGAACCCCGCGCCGAGAAACAGAAAGGACATGAAAATCGCCTGAAGCATGAGCGAACGCAGCAGGATGTCGCCATTCACCGAGGCCATGTTGCGCAGCCGCGCGCGGTCGAACACCCGAGGCCAGTCGCGCCAGGCGGGCACGCCGAAGGCCGCCCGGCAGAACCACAGGCCAAGCGCCAACCCGCCCCACTCGGCGATGACGGTGGCGCGCGCCACACCCTCGACGCCCCAGCCAAGCCCCAGCACGAACCACAGATCGAGCGCCACGTTCACGCCGTTCATCAGCACCTGAATCGCCAGCACCGCGCGCGTGCGCTCCTGCGCGATGAGCCAGCCGGTGACGCCGTAAAGCGCGATCATCGCCGGCGCGGACCAGACCCGAATCGCCATGTAGCCGCGCGCCAGCCCCTCCACCTCGTCGCTTGCGGGTGCCACCAGAAAGGCCGCCGCGAAGAGCGGCCATTGCAGCGCGATCACCGCCACGCCGCCGGCGAACCCGATCATCAGCGCCCGCGTCAAAAGCGCCGCCACCTCGCCCGCCTGCCCGGCCCCCACCGCCTGACTTGTCAGCCCGGTGGTGCCCATGCGCAGAAAGCCGAAGACCCAGTAGAGACCGGTCAGAACGACCGCCCCCAGCCCGACGGCACCGATCGGCGCGGCCAGCCCCAGCTGCCCCACGACGCCGGTATCCACCGCGCCGAGGATCGGCACGGTGACGTTGGATATGACAATGGGAAGGGCGATTTTCAGGACCCGGCCATGGGTGACGGGCCGGGCCGTCTCAGCCATCGCGGCGCGGCATCAGGAAATGCCCGGTGGCCTGCGCGAAGGGGCGCGTGCGGTTGTCCTGCCAGCCCTCCACATGCACGCTGGCATAGCGGCGGCCCGAGCGGTTGACCTGCGCGCGCGCATAGGCATCGCGCGGCAGGCCGGAACGCAGGTAATCGACGGTGAAATCAATGGTCTTGGGCAGGCGCGGCAGGTGGCCCGCGGTCAGTCTCTCGGGATCGACCGCCCCGCTCTCGAGATCCTCCCAGAGCATCGACCAGCTCAGCCCGATGATCGAGGTGATCTCCAGAAACGCCGCCGTCACCCCGCCATGAAGCGCGGGCAGCCGCGGGTTGCCGATGAGTTTCTCGTCAAAGGACATGATCGCGGTCAACTCGTCGCCGAGCCGCTCGAACCGGACACCGAGAAAGCCGATATAGGGCACGCCATCGACCAGCGCCTTCAGGGCCGCATCGCGGCGCTGCTTGACCACCTGCACCGGTTCGGGACGGGACCGCGCCATCATCCGCCCTCCACGGTAAAGGTGCCGGTCGCATTGGCCACCGGGCGGGCCGCGTCGTCATCTGTCGCGCGGGCGCGCACGAAGGCGACCGAGCGGGTAATGTGATAGCACTCCGCCTCGGCACTGATCGTCTGCCCCGGCGTGGCGGGGCGCATGTAGTCGATACGCAGGTCGAGGGTCGCCGTGATGCCGGGCGAATCCGGGTGGCTTATCGCCGCCGCCCCGCAGCATGTATCCATCAGGGCCGAGATCGCGCCGCCGTGGATCACGCCCGTCTCCGGGTCGCCGACAAAGCGCGCATCGTAACCCATCTCGATCCTGGCGCGGCCGTCCTCCATGAGCGTCAGCCGCATCCCGAGCGCCTGCGCGTGGGGAATCGCATCCATGAACTGCCGCGCCACCCTGTCCTTTTCGGTTTCCATCTCGCCTCCGTCGCCCCTGCGCCCGTTATGACCGGCAAATCGGGGCTGCCGCAAGAGGAAGTGTTGCCTGGGCCATGCATTGGCGCTAGCTGTTCCATCGAGGGGAAAGGGAAATGTCCGACAAGAGGCTATCCTTCAAGGAGATGTGCGCGCGCTTCGACGTGACGCCGCGCACCCTGCGCTATTACGAGTATATCGAGCTGTTGCAGCCCGAGCGCGACGGGCGCGCGCGCTGGTATGGGCCGCGCGAATGTGCGCGCATGACGCTGATCCTGCGCGGCCGCAAGTTCGGCTTTGCGCTGGAGGAAATCCGCCAGTGGCTGCTCATCTACGAGGAGGAAGGCACCGAGGCACAGATGCGCCGATGGATCGCGCTGGCCGACCGCCAGCTTGCAGATCTTGCCGAACAGCGCGCCCAGATCGAGGAAAACATTGCCGAGTTGCGCAAGCTGCGCGACGAGGCCGAGGCGAGACTCGAATGAGCACACGCCGCCAGCCGACCGACCCACCCGCACCCTTCGAGGGAGACAAGACATGCCCAGCTATACCGCCCCCATCCGCGACATGCAGTTCGT
>DIUD01000063.1 GCA_002428225.1 Roseovarius sp. UBA6167
CGGATGCGACCGCCCCGGCCCCGGCGAACTGAGCGACCATGTGATCTGATGCGAAGGGCGGCCCTCGGGCCGCCCCAGATCGCTGACAAACCCGCCGATTTTTCCTCGGCGGGTTTTCTTGTTTCTGAGGTACGCGCTCAGGTGGCATTTTGGTTGTGGATTTTGATGATCTCCATCGGACCTGTGTCCTTATGCCCAGGCTGGGCCCGGGGCCTTGCTCACGGCCATTGCGATCTTCTTGATGTTCTGGGCGCTCGCGGCCAGCAGGCATTGCCATTGGACTTTGATGAGACCGCGGAAGCGGGCGTAGCGGTGCCCGTGGAGCTGTTTGGCATCGGCAAAGGAGCGCTCGACCGTCTCCTTTCGCCGCTTGTAGATCGCCTTGCCTCTGGCTGTCTTGCGATGGGCGTCGGTGCGTTCGCGGGCGTCGGCCCAGACATGCCGGGTGATGGTCCGCTCTGCCCTGGCATTTGCGGTGCAGGAGGCAAGAAGCGGGCAGTCGCGGCAGACGGATGGGTCGGAGCGGTAGTGCTTGTAGCCGTTCCGGTCGGTGGTGGCATAGGTGAGCAGCTGGCCTTCAGGACAGCGGTAACCGTCGGTCTCGGGCTCGTAGACGAACTTCGATTTGGCGACCATCCCGTCCCGGGGCGGGGTCGGCCTGCGATAGCCGGTGACGCCGAGGATATGCCTGTCCTCCAGCCCCTTGGCGATGCCGGATGTGGCATAGCCCGCATCGAGCCCCACCGCACCGACATTGAACTCGAAGCGTTGGCGCTGCCGGTCGAGCCGCTCCAGGTAGACGATACTGTCATGCACATTGGCCGGCGTCACATGGGTGTCGGTGATGATCGCATGGCGGCCATCGACGGTGCGATGATCGAGATAAAAGAAGCCCTTGGGCTTGCCGTCGCGCACCATGTAGCCGCTATCCGGGTCGGTGCGGCTGACCTTGGTTTCCTTGACCTCCGGCTCGCGTTCCTTGTCCTTCAGCGGCTTCTGGCCGTGCGCCGCCCGCTCGGCCTCGATCGCCCTGTCGAGGTCGGCCCAATAGTCGGCGCGTGACTTCGCAAGCATCTCAAGATCATATTTGCCCTTGTTGGCAGAGGCCTTCAGATGCGTCGAATCCGTATAGAGCACCGTGCCATCGACCAGGCCGTGGCGGATCGCCTGCTCCACAATCGCATCGAAGATGTCCTGAGCCACGGACCTGTCGTTGAAGCGGCGGCGGCGGTTCTGGGAAAGCGTCGAGGCATCGAAGACCGGGTCGGTCAGCTTCATGCGCAGGAACCACCGATAAGCGACATTCACCTCGATCTCGCGCACCAACTGACGCTCGGAGCGCACCCCGAACAGGTAGCCCAGGAACAGTGCCTTGAACATCAAGGTCGGGTCGAGCGGCGGACGCCCGTTGTCGGCGCAGTAAAGGCCGGCAACGCGATCATGGATGAAGGAGAAGTCGATCACCGCATCGATCTTGCGAAGCAGGTGATCCTTCGGCACCAGGCTGTCGAGCGTCACCAGCTCGAGAGCCGTCTGGTCGGGAGCAGGTTTCTTCAACATGTCCCAGTGAATCACAAACCCCTGGATGGGGCCAGGGGTTTGTCAGCAGTCTGGGGGGCCTGCGGGCCGCCCTTCCTGCGTTCACGCGTTGGGGCGGCGGGCCTGCGGCGAGGACAGCTCGGCGACGATCGCCTGGGCGGCGGCGCGCGGATCTGCGGCACGCCAGACCGGGCGGCCGACGACGATGTGGTCGACCCCGTCGGCAATTGCCTGCGCCGGGGTGGTGACGCGCTTCTGGTCGCCAAGGTCGGCGCCGGCCGGGCGCACGCCGGGGGTGACGATCAGCTTGCCCTGCGCCTCGGGCAGGGCGCGGATCAGGGCGGCCTCCTGCGGCGAGGCGATCACGCCATCGGCGCCGGCGGCCAGCGCGCGGGCGGCGCGCTCGACCACGATCCCGGCCAGGTCGCCGGGGCGGATCAGCGCGGCATCGAGATCGGCGCGGTCGAGCGAGGTGAGGATGGTGACGGCAAGGATCTTGGTGACCGAGCCGCCGGCGCCCTCTTTTGCGGCGCGCACTACGTTGGGATCGCCATGCACCGTCAGGAAATCGAGATCGTAGCGGGCAAGGCCGCGGACCGCAGCCTCGACCGTGGCGCCGATGTCGAACAGCTTCATGTCGAGGAAGATGCGCTTGCCGTGCTCGTCCTTCAGCTCGCTTGCCAGCGCGAGGCCGCCGCCGGTGAGCATCCCCAGACCGATCTTGTAGAAGGACACCGCGTCGCCAAGCGTTTTCGCCAGTTCGAGCCCCGACAGCGCGTCGGGCAGGTCGATGGCGACGATCAGGCGGTCATCGGCAAGGGGGGCATGGGTCATGGCGGCGGCTCCTGCTGGGTCGCGTTCATCTGGCGACTGGGCAGGGGCAGGTCAAGCAAGAAGGGCCTCAGGCGGCGCGGCGGCCGCGCAAGGGGCCGTCCTGTGCCTGGATGGCGTGGAGCAGCTTGGCGCTGGCCAGCAGCCGCTCGCGCAGCGGTGCGGCGCCGGGCGCGCGGGCGGGTGCAGAGGTGAGTACCCGCGCCTCATAGGGTGCGGCCCGATCCCCGGGCTTTACCAGCAGCATCACCATAGCCTCGACGCGGCCGAGGTCCCGGAGCCGGCGGGCGCGCAGGACGCGGGCAGAGAGGATGCGCATCAGGCGGGACCTTGCAGGATATGTGGGCGCAGGACGTGTGGAACTGTCATCGGATTCTCCGTGGTTCGCGCTCAGCTTGACGCGCAGAAGTTGCGATCCGGTTTCCGGCGGCGGCTTTGTCGCGGGGGCGGCGGTCTTGAAAGCCGGGGGCGGGGATCACACCTGAATGACAAGACCCGGA
>DIUD01000053.1 GCA_002428225.1 Roseovarius sp. UBA6167
ATCTTGTCATAGCGCAGGTCGTCGAGGTTGAACTTGCTCCCCAGCCCGACGCCCAGCGCCTGCGTCAGATCGCTGATTTCCTGATTGCTGCCCATTTTCGACGAGGCCGCGCCCAGCACGTTCAAAATCTTGCCGCGCAGCNNGCAGAGCCGCCGGCGCTGTCGCCCTCGACGATGAACAACTCGGTGCCCTCGCGCGTGGCGGAGGTGCAATCCACCAGCTTGCCGGGCAGGCGCAGTTTCTTGGTGGCGGTCTTGCGGGCGGTCTCTTTCTCCTGCCGCCGCCGCAGGCGTTCCTCGGCGCGCAGCACCAGAAAATCGAGGATCGCCCCCGCCGATTTGGTATCCGCCGCCAGCCAGTTGTCGAAATGGTCGCGCACCGCGCCCTCGACCATGCGCGCGGCCTCGGTGGTGGCGAGCCGGTCCTTGGTCTGACCGACGAATTCCGGCTCGCGGATAAAGCACGAGACCAGCGCGCACCCCCCCGAGAGCAGGTCCTCGCGGGTGATCTGCGCGGCCTTGCGGTTGCCCGCCAATTCGCCATAGGCCTTGATCCCCTTGAGGATCGCCGCCCAGAACCCGGCCTCGTGGGTGCCACCCTCGGGAGTGGGCACGGTGTTGCAATAGGATTGCAGGAACCCGTCGCGCGAGGGCGTCCAGTTGATCGCCCATTCCACCTTGCCCGGCACGCCGAATTTCTCGCCGAACGCCACCGTGCCGGTGAACGGGCGCTCGGCATAGGTGGTGGCGCCGCCAAGCGTCTCGGCCAGGTAATCGGCAAGGCCGCCGGGGAACCTGAACGTGGCCTCAAGCGGCGTCTCGCCATCGGGGATCGCCGTCTTCCAGCGGATTTCCACGCCCGAGAAAAGATAGGCCTTGGAGCGCGCCATCTTGAACAGCCGCGCGGGCTTGAGCGTGAGCGCGCCGAAAATCTCCGGGTCGGGGTGAAAGGTGACAGAGGTGCCGCGCCGGTTGGGCGCGCTGCCCACCCGCTCCAGCGGCCCCTGCGGCACCCCGCGCGAGAAATTCATGCGGTATAGCTCGCGGCCCCGCGCCACCTCCACGCTGAGGTGATCCGACAGCGCATTGACCACCGACGAGCCGACCCCGTGCAGCCCGCCCGAGGTCTGATAGCTGTCGCCGGAAAACTTGCCGCCCGCGTTGAGCGTGCAGAAGATGATTTCCAGCGCGCTCTTGCCCGGATCCCTGGGGTGCGGATCGACCGGGATGCCGCGCCCGTTGTCGCGCACGCTGACATGGCCGTTCTCGTGCAGCTCGACCTCGATCCATGTGGCGTGGCCCGCCACCGCCTCGTCCATCGAGTTGTCGATGATCTCGGCCACCATGTGATGCAGCGCCCGGTCATCCTTGCCGCCGATATACATGCCGGGGCGCAGGCGCACATGCTCCATGTCCTCGAGCACCTCAATCGAGGAGGCGTCATAGGTGGAGGCGGAGGAAGGGCTCAGGAGATCGTTCATGCCGCTGCTCTTTGCTTTTATGGTTGGCCGCCAATATGACAGAGCGGGCGCGGCGGGGGAAGTGGCTGCGGCGGATCCATCGCGGGCATATGGCCCTGAACGAGTTTACAGGCGCACAGGACGGGGGCATCCTGCCGGGCAGGATCTTCCCTGCCCCCGAAAGGAGCGCCCATGTCCGACACCACCAGCAGCAGCAGCGTCAACCCGACCGCCTCGGACCTTGCCTTTACCCGGCCCGATCCGCGCGGCACCATCGCAGAACCCGCCTATGCCGGCGCGCTCAGCTTCATGCGCCGGCGCTACAGCCGGGATCTGAGCGGCGCCGATGTGGCGGTCATGGGGGTGCCGTTCGACATGTCGGTGTCGGGACGATCCGGCGCGCGCCTTGGCCCGCGCGCGATCCGCGCCGCGTCATCCCATATCGCCTGGTCCGCGCCCTGGCCCTGGGCCTTCGACCCGTTCGAGCGGCTCTCGGTGGTGGATTACGGCGATTGCTTCTTCGATCACGGCTATCCGGCGCAGATCCCCGAGACCATCGCGCAGGCCGCCCGCGACGTGCTGGCGACGGATAGCGCGCTGCTGACACTGGGGGGCGATCACTTCATCACCTGGCCGCTGCTGAAGGCCCACGCCGAAAAGCACGGCCCCCTCGCCCTCATCCAGATCGACGCCCATTCCGACACATGGCAGGACGCGCCGGGCCGCATCGACCACGGCACGATGCTCTGGCACGCGCTGCGCGAGGGGCTGGTCATACCGCAAGCCTCGGTTCAGGTGGGCATCCGCACCCATAATCCCGATCCGCTGGGCCTGCATGTGATCGACGCGCGCGAGGTGCACCTGAGCGGCCCCGAAGCGGTGGCGGCGAAGGTGCGCGGCATTGTCGGCAACCGCCCCTGCTACCTCACCTTCGACATCGACGCGCTCGACCCGTCGATGGCGCCCGGCACCGGCACGCCGGTCATCGGCGGGCTTACCACGTTTCAGGCGCAGGAGATCCTGCGCGGGCTGGAAGGGATCGCGCTGCGGGGGATGGACGTGGTCGAGGTTGCCCCCGCCTATGACGTGTCGGAGATCACCGCGCTGGCGGCGGCAACGCTCGCCTGCGACCTGCTCGCGCTTTACGCGGCCGGGCACTAGCCCCTGCAAGGAAAGACCCCCGGCCGATGCCGGGACCAGTCCGACCGGGAGGTTCACATATTACCATATGTGAACCACTGCATATCAATCGTGAAACCCAGAGACGACTTTGATCCTGGTCAATCGACCGTGGCTGTCAGACCACAAGGCGATAGCCGCCCGATTCCGTCACCAGCAGGCGGGCATTGCCGGGATCGGGCTCTATCTTCTGACGCAGGCGGTAGATATGGGTTTCGAGCGTGTGGGTCGTCACCCCCGCGTTATAGCCCCAGACCTCGTGCAACAGAACATCGCGCGCCACCACGCCTTCGGGCGCGCGGTAGAGGAACTTGAGGATATTGGTTTCCTTCTCGGTCAGGCGCACCTTGCGCTCGTCCTCGGTTACCAGCATCTTCATCGCGGGCTTGAACGTATAGGGGCCAAGCTGGAACACCGCATCCTCGGATTGCTCGTGCTGGCGCAATTGCGCGCGGATGCGCGCCAGAAGCACCGGAAACTTGAACGGCTTGGCGATATAGTCGTTCGCGCCCGCATCGAGCCCGAGGATCGTGTCGGCGTCGCCATCGTGGCCGGTCAGCATCAGGATGGGCGATTTGACGCCTTGCTTGCGCATCAGGCGGCACAGCTCGCGCCCGTCGGTATCGGGCAGGCCCACGTCAAGGATCACGAGATCATGGACCATGTCCTTGATCCGGCTCATCGCATCAACGCCAGAAGCCGCCTCGAACACGTCGAATTCCTCGGTCATGACAAGCTGTTCGCCCAGCGCCTCGCGCAGGTCGTCGTCATCGTCCACCAGAAGTATCTTTCTGACTTGTGCCATGGTCCGTTCCTCTTGCTGTCGGGCAACATGCCGCAAACCGCCCCTTGCCGGCAAGAGCGACGACATGCGCCTCACGGCCACGTGTTGCGGCGCGAGCGTTTCTTTCAATTCGTTACAATATACGGTAATCGGATGTCATTACGACGGAGAAAACGCATGGGGCTTTCGCCCGACATCATCGAAATCCTTGCCCGCGCGCGGGCGGATCTGCGCATGGGTGTGCCGGTCGTGCTGCATGACCGGGACGGCGCGGCGCTGGTCATGGCCGCCGAGACGCTGGACGCGCAGCGGCTGGCGGACCTTCAGGCATTGGGCGGCGCGCCGGTCCTTGCCATCACCGCGCGCCGCGCGGCGACGCTCAAGGCGCGCGCCTATGACGACGATCTGGCGCGGGTGGCGCTGCCGCCCGATGCGCGCCTCGCCTGGGTGCTGGCGGTGGCCGATCCGGCGGACGATCTGCGTGTGCCGATGAAAGGCCCGCTCATCTCGGTGCGCGGCGGTGATGCGCATCTGCACCGGCTGGCGATCCTGCTGGCCAAGACCGCGCGCCTCCTGCCCGCGGCGCTCGTGCTCGATCTGGCCGAGGGAGCGGGCTTTGCCGCCGCGCAAGGGCTGACGCTGATCGACGCGGCCGCCGCCCTGCCCCGCCTCGCCGAGACCAGCCCGCTCAACCCGGTGGTGAGCGCGCGCCTGCCGCTCAGCGTATCCGAGGCCGGGCGCCTGCACGTCTTTCGCCCCGAGGATGGCGGCGAGGAGCATTACGCCATCGAGATCGGCCAGCCCGATCGCGCGGCACCGGTGCTGGCGCGGCTCCATTCGGCCTGCTTCACCGGCGATCTGATGGGCTCTCTCAAATGCGATTGCGGCCCGCAGCTGCGCGGCGCGCTGGCGCAGATGGGGGCAGAAGGCGCGGGCGTGCTGCTTTATCTCAATCAGGAGGGGCGCGGCATCGGCCTTGCCAACAAGATGCGCGCCTATTCGTTGCAGGATCAGGGCTTTGACACGGTCGAGGCCAATCATCGCCTCGGCTTCGAGGATGACGAGCGCGATTTCCGCATCGGCGCCGAGATCCTGCGGCGGATGGGGTTTTCCTCGGTGCGGCTGATGACCAACAACCCTGCAAAGCTCGCCATGATGGCGCAGAACGGCATCGAAGTGGCCGAGCGCGTGCCCCTCAAACTGGGCGAGAACCCGCACAACCACGCCTATCTTGCCACCAAGGCGGCGAAATCGGGGCATCTGCTGTGACGCGCCCCGCCTGACAGTGGCACCGGAGGGGGGCGGTATTGCCATGCAGGCCGCCGTCGGGTTAGGCTCGGGGCAGACACGAAAGGGAGAACACGATGCGCATCCTCTGGCTTGGCCACAGTTCATTCCGTATCGAGATCGGCGGGCAGGTCCTGCTGATTGATCCTTGGCTCAACGGCAATCCGATGCTGCCCGAGGAGAGCCACGCGGCCGCGACCGAGGGGGCCACGCATATCCTCGTGACCCACGCCCATTTCGACCATGTGGCCGATGTGCTGCCGCTGGCAAAGCGGCTTGGCGTGCCGGTGGCGGGGCAGTATGATCTGATGTCCTTCTGGGCCGAGAAGGAGGGGATCGAGACGGTCGGATTCAACAAGGGCGGCACGGTCGATCTGGACGGCGTCAAGGTGACGATGGTGCACGCGACCCATTCCACCTCGATCGCCACGCCCGACGGCCCGCAGGTCACGGGCAGCGAATGCGGCTACATGATCGCCGGCGAGGGCCATGTGATCTATGTCTCGGGCGATACCGACGTGATGGCCGACATGGGCGTGTTCAACGCACTTCACAAGCCCGATATCGGCATCCTGTGCGCCGGCGGATATTTCACCATGGACATGCGCCGCGCGGCCTATGCGGCGAAGACCTTCTTTGATTTCAAGGTGGTGATCCCGTGCCACTACCGCACCTTCCCGCCGCTGGAACAATCGGCGGCGGCGCTTGTGGAGGCTTTGCCGGGGGTCCGGGTGATCGAGCCGGACGTCATGACGGCGATCGAGATCTGACGAATGCGTGGGGGCGCCGCCCCCACACCCCCGGGATATTTGTGGCAAGATGAAATCAGGCGCGCGGGCGGCGGCTGCGCTGTGGTGTGGCTTTCGGCTTGAGCGGCGCGGGGGCGTCCGGCGCGGTGAGGCCAAGCTGGTCGCGCAGCACGCGGGCGCGGATTTCCTCGACCGCGCCGGGGGCGAGCTTGCCAAGCTGGAAGGGGCCGTAGGAGAGGCGGATGAGGCGGTTGACCACCAGCCCCACCGCCTCCATCGCGCGGCGTATCTCGCGGTTCCTGCCCTCGCGGATCGCCACCGTGATCCAGGCATTGGCGCCTTTCTGGCGGTCGAGCGTGACGGTCATCGGCTGGAATCGCTCGGCCCCGAGCGTGAGCCCCTTGCGCAGCGGCTCGAACGTGGCATCCGAGGGCGTGCCGTTGACGCGCACACGGTAGCGGCGCAGCCAGCCGGTCGAGGGCAGTTCCAGCCGCCGCTTGAGTTCGCCATCGTTGGTGAGCAGCAAAAGCCCCTCGGAGTTGAGGTCGAGCCGGCCCACGCTGACCACGCGGGGCATGTCCCCGGGCAGGTCGTCATAGATGGTGGGGCGGCCCTTTTCGTCGCGGCTGGTGGTCACGCGGCCCCTGGGCTTGTGATAAAGCCAGAGGCGGGCAGGTTCGGGCGCGTCGAGCGCGCGGCCGTCCACCGCGATGCGGTCGGCGGCGGTGACGTTGAGCGCGGGCGAGGCGATCTTTTGCCCGTTCACGGTGACGCGGCCCTCGGCGATGAGGCGTTCGGCATCGCGGCGGCTGGCGCGGCCCGACCGGGCGATGACCTTGGCGATACGCTCGCCCTGTGGGGGGGTGGTGTTCATGGGGCGGCCATAGCGCAAAGCCGGGGCTTGCGAAAGGGCCGTGCGCGGGCGACAAGCGCGCCATGGTGTTTCGCAGCCATATGCGCGCCGCGCTTGACGAGGCGCGGGCCGCCGCCCGGCGCGGCGAGGTGCCCGTGGGCGCGGTGGTGGTCGCGCCCTCGGGTCGGATCGTGGCGCGGGCGGGCAACCGGACGCGCGAGCTGAGCGACCCGACGGCCCATGCGGAGATCCTCGCGCTGCGGCTGGCCTGTGCGGCGGCGGGGTCCGAGCGGCTTGTCGGCCATGATCTCTACGTGACGCTGGAGCCGTGCGCGATGTGTGCGGCGGCGATTTCCGTGGCGCGGATCGCGCGGCTTTATTATGGCGCGGCCGATCCGAAATCGGGCGGGGTGGCGCAGGGGGCGCGGGTGTTCACCCATCCGCAATGCCACCATGCGCCCGAGGTCTATGACGGGATCGGGGCGGGCGAGGCGGAGGCGCTGTTGCGCACGTTTTTTACCGCGCGGCGCGCGCTATAACAGCATCAGCCCCGAGGCCAGGAACGGGTGGCGCGCGACGGCAGGCCCGACCACGGTCTCTTGCAGCACCGGTTTGAGACGCGCGGCGATCCTCGCCGGCATGTCCTGCAACATGCCCTTGCGGGCGGTCACGCTGATCGTGCGGGTGAGCGGTGCGAGCGGCAGTTCCATCACGTCGATCTGATCGGCGAAGCGGCGCGCACGCATGAGCGCGAGCGGCGTCAGAATCGCCCAGCCCGCCCCCTGCCCCACCAGCGCAAGGATGGAGTGGTAGCTGTCAAGCTCGAACCTGTAGGGCAGGCTGAGGCCCTCGCGCGCGAGATGAGCCGAGATGAGCCGGCCCATATAGTGGCGCTGCGTGTACTGGATGAGCGGCAGGCGTTTCAATTCGCGCAGAAGATCGCGCTCGGGGCGGATCGCGCCCTTGGGGGCGACCACCACGAAACATTCGCGCAGGACGGGATGCACCTCGGTCCAGTCATCGCCATCGCCAAGTTCCGAGGCGACGATGATGTCGAGCGCGCGCGCGTCAAGCTGGTCGTAGAGATGATGGCTTGCCCCGGTTTCCAGAAGGAACTGGCAGCCCTTGAGGTCGTCGGCCATATGGGTGAGCAGGTGCGGCGTCACATCGGCCTCGAGATCCTCGATCGTGCCGAGGCGAAAGCGGGTGAGCGTCGAGAGATGCGACATCGCAAGCTCGGCGCGGGCCTGCGCCGCCTCGTCGAGGATCGCCCGGGCGCGGCGGTGCATGATCTCGCCCGCGGGCGTGAGGCGGATGGGGCGATTGTTGCGTTGCAGGAGGGTCGCGCCGATTGCGCCTTCGAGGTTGGTGAGTTGCTGGCTCACCGCCGAGGGGCTGGCCCCCAATCGGCGGGCGGCGGCGGAAATCGACCGCTCGTCGGCGGCGGCCATGAACACCTCGATCGCCCAGAGGGTGATCCGCCCGCGACCCTCGGCCATCGCGGCCTACTTGTCGAGCTTCGACAGCTTGGCCTGCAATTCGGCGAGCTGTTTGCGGATCTCGTCGAGATCCTCGCCCTTTTCCACGGGTTCGTTTTTCGGCCTGGCCCCGGTCAGCCCGCCGAAACTGCCGGTCATCGCCTTCATGAACGCCTCTTGCTGGGCGCGCATCGCCTCCATTCCGGGCATCGCGGCGAGCGGATTGGCCTTGGTCATGTTCTCGAGCAGTTTCGATTGCCCGTCGCGCAGCATCTCGAAGCTGGCGGCGAGAAATTCGGGCACGATGCTGGTGGCCTGCGTGGTGTAGCTGCGCACCAGCTCGTTGAGCACGTTGATCGGCAGCACGCT
Source organism: Roseovarius sp. UBA6167 (assembly GCA_002428225.1). Lineage (GTDB taxonomy): Bacteria > Pseudomonadota > Alphaproteobacteria > Rhodobacterales > Rhodobacteraceae > Roseovarius. Next base: position 8,159 of record DIUD01000053.1, read on the forward strand.
TTCGCCGCGGCTCTCGTGTTCAGCGATGATCTGGAGCAGGTATTGGCGGGTAAGATCATCGCCGGATCTGAGGTCGATGATCTGGACCTCGCGCCCCTCGCGGATGAAGGCGGCGATATTCTCGAGCGTGACGTAATCCGAGGTCTCGGTATTGTAGAGGCGGCGGCTGGCGTATCGCTTGATCAGAAGCGGTTTCTTCGTATCGGCCAAGGGGAGTCCTCCCACGGAATGCAGCGCTGGAGGAAACCTTAGACGCTAGCGCGGCAAAAAGAAAGGGCGAGCCGCACCGGCTCGCCCTGCGCCGGTCCTGTCCCGCCCGGGAGGGAATCGGGACAGCCTGGCAACTCTGCCTCGCGCCGATTACTTGACGGCGGTGGTCGCTTTCTTGGTCGCGGCGGTCACGTCGTCTGCGGCCTTCTTGACGACGTTGGCGGTGTCTTCCTGGATGGTCTTGCCAGCGGCGAGAAGCAGCTCGACGGTTTCCATCTGCACTTTCTTTGCAACTTCGGCGAAGGCGGCGAGGTTCTCGGCGGCCACTTCGGCATTGGCCGATGCGAAATCGGTCATCGCCTTGGCATAATCGGCCGGCTCCGTCTTGGCCTTGGACATATCGCCCAGTTTGGCCAGGGTTTCCTTGGTCCATTTGCTGGAGATTTCGGCCGACTTCTCGGCAGCGGTAAGTGCAACACCCGACAGCTTCTCGGTCAGCGCGGCCTGGTTCTTGAAGGCGTCTTCCATCGCCTTGGTGTCAACCGGGAATGCGCCGAGGAAATCCTTGAACACGGCGGTGAAGTCCTGGGTCTTGGTCATGATCTTCGTCCTTTCAGTTGGGGCGGGGCATCCGCTGTAATTTGCAACTGAGGGGAATATACGCGCCGCGCCGCAGCAATTCAAGGTATTTTTCTGCACTGCAGCAAAACTGTCATGAAATCCGGGTTTTCCCTTTGACTCAGCTGGTTGCCTTGTGGCGAACATAGGTTCCCGGGGCCGGGGTAAGCGGTTTGTGATCCGAATCACCCGGAACGCGCGCCGGCACCATCCGGCCCGAACGTCTGGCCAGCCACACCTCCCAGCGGGGCCACCAGGACCCCTCGTGCCGCGTGGCGCCGGCCAGCCAGGTCTCGGCATCGCCGCTCAGGTCGTCATTGGTGAAATGGCCGTATTTCTTCTTGGCGGGCGGATTGACGATCCCCGCGATATGGCCCGATTCCGAGACGATGAAGGTGCGGTCCTTCGATCCGGTCTGCCGAAAGCCGCGATAGCAATCCTTCCACGGGGCGATATGGTCGGTCTCGCAGGCGACCGACACCAGGGGGATCTTCACGTCGCTGATGTGCAGCCGTTCACCACACAGATCGAAGCCGCCCTCGACGAACTCGTTGCGCTGGCACAGGCCCCGCAGATACTGCATCGTCATCCTGCCCGGCAGGTTCGAGCCGTCCCCGTTCCAGTATAGCAGATCGAAGGCGGGCGGTGTCTCGCCCATCATGTAATGGCGCACGGCGGGCTGATAGACCAGATCGCGCGAGCGCAGGAACGACATGGTGCGCCCCATGATAAAGGCGCGCAGCACACCCTGCGCCGCCACCTCGGCCTCGATCCCCTCGATGAAATCGTCCTGAAGGAAGGGCGTAAACTCTCCCTGATCCGAGAAATCGGTGAGCGCGGTGAAAAACGTGGCCGATTTCACCGATTTGTCGCCGCGTCTGGCCATCAGCGCCAGCGCCAGATGCAGCGTGGTGCCACCGATGCAATAGCCCACGGCGTTGACCTGATTCTCGCCGGTGATCGCCCTGACCTCGCGGATGGCGGTCAGAAATCCCTCCTCGATATAGTCCTCCAGGCCAACGTCGGCGTAGCTGGCATCGGCATTGACCCAGCTCACCATGAACAGCGTGTAGCCCTGTTCGGTGATCCATTTGACCAGGCTGTTCTCGGGCTTGAGGTCGAGGATGTAATATTTGTTGATCCATGGCGGAAAGATCACCAGCGGCGTGGCGTGGACCTCGCTTGTAGCGGGCGCATACTGGATCAGCTCCATCATGCGGTTGCGATAGACCACTTCGCCCGGCGTGGTGGCGATGTTCCGGCCCAGCTCGAACGCGCTGTCATCGGCCAGCCGCACCACCAGCTCGCCGTTATTGGCCTCCAGATCGGCGATCAGGTTTTCCAGTCCCTTCACGAGGCTCTCGCCCTCGGTCGCCACCGCGCGTTCCAGCGCGTCGGGGTTGGTACCGAGGAAATTGGTGGGCGACATCATGTCGATGATCTGCCGGGCGAAGTAGTCGAGCCGCTTGCGGTCCTTTTCGGGCAAGTCCTCGTCGATCTCGTCGAGCGCGCGCTGGATAGCCTGTGAATTCAGGGCGTATTGCTGCTTGATGTAGCGAAAATAGGGGTGACTGTTCCACAGCGGATTGGCGAATCGCCTGTCGCCCGCAAGCGGATCGAACTCCTCCTCGATCACGGGTGCGCCGCGAATCAGCATCTGCTGCGCATCGAGGAAATGGCGCACCGACTTGCCCCAGTATTCCAGTTGCTGCTCGTAGATCCGCCCCGGATTTTCGAGCATTTCCGACCAGTAGGACTGCGCCGCCTTGACGAAAAGCTCCGGCGGGGGTGCGTTCAGCGTGGGATTCGCGGGCTTGCGCGCGGCCAGTGCCTGTATAAGACGCTGCGACAACTCTTCGACTTTCGCGAGGTTGTCATTCAGTTTATCGGCATTTTTGCCCGCGTTATCTGTCTCGCCCGTCATTTTTCATATTCCCCCTTAACAATTGCTGCCATGCAGCATACCGTTCTCCTGCCGGAGACTCGACTGCGGTAGATTTTCCGCCCACTCCCGCACAAGGAGACGATCATGCGCCAGATGGCAACCTACGACATCATGGAATCTTTCCGCAACGCGAACCAATGGCTGGGGGCGACTGCCCTTTCCTTCGGATCCTATCCGGCTTTCAGCTTAGTGCCAAATCCTGCTTTCCAGTGGATCTCGGCCTGGGGTCAGGTGACGGAACGCACGTTCCAGCGCATGGTGGCCAAGCCCGACTGGGGCATCCGCACCGTTACCCATGAGGACGGACGCGACCATCTGGTGGATATCGAGACGGTCGTCTCGCGCCCGTTCGGGGATCTGATCCATTTCAATGTCGTCGGCCGCGAGGAACAGAGGCGCAAGGTGCTGCTGGTCGCGCCCATGTCCGGCCATTACGCAACGCTCCTGCGCCCGACCGTCCAGTCGCTGATCGTGAATTGCGAGGTCTATATCACCGACTGGCACAATGCGCGCGACATCCCCGTGTCGAAAGGCAAGTTCGACATCGAGGATTATACCCTCTATCTCGTCGATTTCATGAAGGCTCTCGGCCCCGATATCAACGTGATCGCCGTCTGTCAGCCCGCGCCGCTGGCGCTCGCGGCCACCGCCTATCTCGCCGAGATCGACCCCGAGGCGCAGCCGCGCACGCTGATCCTCATCGGCGGGCCGGTCAACCCCGATGCCGCCGCGACCGACGTGACCGATTTCGGCCGCCGCGTGACCATGGGCCAGCTCGAAGAACTGGCAATCCAACGGGTCGGCTTTTCCCGCAAGGGTGTCGGGCGCATGGTCTATCCCGGCCTGCTGCAACTCGCCTCCTTCATGTCGATGAATGCCGAACGGCACAGCAAGGCGTTTACCGATCAGATCCTGCGCGTGGCGCAGGGCGAGGCAAGCGACAACGACGCGCATAACCGCTTCTACGACGAATACCTGGCCACCATGGACATGACTGCCGAATTCTATCTCTCGACGGTAGAGCGCATTTTCAAGGGGCTGGAGATCGCGCAGAACCGCTTTGTCGTGAACGGCCATCGCGTCGATATCGGCAAGATCACGCACGTCGCCATCAAGACGGTCGAGGGCGGCAAGGACGATATTTCCGCCCCCGGCCAATGCGTCGCCGCGCTCGATCTTTGCAGCGGGGTGCCCGACCACATGAAGAGCAATTACATCGAGCCCAATGCCGGCCATTACGGCATCTTCGCAGGCCGGTCGTGGCGCAACAACATCCGTCCGCTGGTGCTCGATTTCATTGATGCGACTGCCGCCAAGGCCACGCCGCAGCCCGCCAACCGCAACGCCGGACGCGCCTGAGCCGCCCGCGCGCGCACCGGCGCCCGGCTGCGCGCGAACCGCCGCGAACCGCTACGAAAGCCAGTCGCGCAGCGCGACGTTGACGGCCGCCGGCTGCTCCAGAACCGGCAGGTGCCCCGCGCCGTCGATCAGGCACAAGATGGCCTCGGGAATGAGATCGACCATGAAGCTGTGGCGGCGCGGCGGCGTCAGCCGGTCCTCGGCCCCGCACAGGACCAGCGCGGGCACCTTGCAGCGCCGCAGCACCGCCTGGTAATCGCGCCGCCGCTGCAACGCGCGCACCTGGCGGATGACGGTCTCGGCGCCCAGCCCCCGCGCCATCTCGACCGCCAGCGCCAGCACCTCGGCCCGTTGCGGCCCCGGTGCAAGAACATCCCCGCCAAGCATCATCTCCACCGCCTCGGGGATCAGCCCGGCCCGCAGCTTGGCGACAAGCGGCTCATACCCGGACGCCGATTGCGGAGTCTCGGCCAGCGGATTGGTATCCATCAGCGCCAGTTTCACCACCCGGTCGGGCGCACGGCGCAGCACCTCCATGGCGACGATCCCGCCCATCGAAAGCCCCGCCAGTGCAAAACGCGCGGGCAGAACGTCGAGCAGGTTCGAGGCGATTTCCTCGATCCGCTCGCCATGCGTGATCGGTGCCACGGTCACCGCCCTGTCGCGGCCCAGATCCGCAAGCTGCGGCGCGAACAGTCGCGCGTCGCACATCATGCCGGGCAGAAACACGACCGGATCATTGCTCATCAACGGGCCCCCTTCACCGCGAGGCGCAGCGCGCCCCGATCACAGCATGACACCGGCACACGGGCAAGGGCAAGACCTGCCGCGCAGGAATGTCGCCTGGCCAGCCGATCCCTCACGCCGCGCCCACATCCTCCACCGCCGCGCCGATCACCCCGAGGCAGTCGGGAACCGAGAAGCGGTGATCGGCCCCCTTGACCAGCGTGAGACGCATATCCGGCCCATTGGCGTGCTCGAACAGTCGCAGCGCGACCGACATCTCCACATCCCTGTCGGCGCTGCCTTGCAGAAACCGCACCGGAAAGGGCAGATCGAGCGGCGCGCGCAGGACAAGGTTCTCGCGCCCCTCCTCGATCAGGCGGCGGGTAATGACATAGGGCTCGCCATATTCCGAAGGCAGCGCGATCTGCCCGCGCGTCATGATCGCCTCGCGCTGGCCCGCGTCGAACCTGGCCCACATGGAATCCTCGGTGAAATCGGGCGCGGCGGCGATGGTCACTAGCCCCGCGACCCGGCCCGGCAGGGCGCGCGCGAGCAAAAGCGCGATCCAGCCGCCCATGGAAGAGCCGACAATGATCTGCGGCCCCACCGTCAGCCCCTCAAGCACCGCGCGCGCATCCGCCGCCCAGTCGCCGATGCACCCCTCGGTGAACGCGCCCGAGGATTGCCCATGGCCCGAATAGTCGAAACGCAGACAGGCGCGGCCCCGCGCCCTTGCCCATTCCTCGAGCCAGAGCGCCTTTGTCCCCTCCATGTCGGACTTGAGACCGCAGAGAAAGATCACCCCCGGCCCCGCGCCCTCGCTTCGGTGATAGGCGAGGCGATGCCCGGTTTCGGTCTCGAAATAGGATGGTGCGGCCATGTGATCTCTCCGGCTATGGGATGATTGCGGGCGATAATGCGCCGATGCGCGCCGGCCCGCAAACCGGTTTCGGCGCGCCCGGGATCACGGGGGGGGGGCGTCAATCGTCTATCCCGCCTCCAGAAAGCGGATCACCGTCGCGCCATAGCGCCGCTCCTCGATCTGGCGCAGCCCCTCAGGCGGCGAAATGGCGGCGCTTTCCTCCCAGACGATCAGCGCGCCCGGTGCGATCCAGCCACCCGCAAGCGCCCCCGCCAGCGCGATCTCCCCCAATCCCTTGCCATAGGGCGGATCGAGAAACACCAGGTCATGCGGCGCCTGCGCGTTGACCCCGGGCCTGCGGGCATCCGCCACGATCACCCGCACCCGCTCCTCGGCCCGGCACAGCGCGATATTGCGCCGCAAAAGCGCCAGCGCCTTGCGCCCGCTCTCGACGAAGGTGGCGGCCCGTGCCCCGCGCGACAGCGCCTCCAGCCCGAGCGCGCCGGTGCCCGCGAAAAGATCGAGCACAACCGCCCCCGTCACCGGATCGCCATAGCCGCCCGCCAGCACGTTGAAGAGCGCCTCGCGCACCCGGTCGGAGGTGGGCCGCAAATGCGCCGCCGCATCCCCCTTGCCGACACTGGCCAGCACCCGCCCGCGATGCGCCCCGCCGATGATCCTCACCCCAGAAGCACCTTCAAATCCACATCCGGGTCGGCCACGAGGGCCGGATCGGCGCTCCGCCCCGCCGCGATCAGCCGCTTGCCCACCATGTAGGCGCGCGGATCGTTCATCGCATCGACCGCCCGCAGCGCCGCCCCCGCGTAATACCAGACCGAAAACGCCGCCCCCGCCGCGCGCGTCACAACCCGCTCAAAGCCCGCGTTGAGCCCCGCGATCTGCAATTTCACATCGTATTGATCCGACCAGAACCACGGGCGCGGCTCGTAAGGCACGGCGCGCCCCATGATATTGCCCGCCACGCACTCGGCCATGTCGATGGCATTGGGCACGCTTTCCAGCCGCAGCCGCCCGCCCCGATAGGGAAACGAGGCGCAATCCCCCGCCGCCCAGATCGCCGGGTCCGAGGTGCGGCCCTGCGCATCCACCGCAATGCCGTTCTCGATGGCCAGCCCCGCCGCCTCGGCCAGCGCGGTATCCGGCACGATGCCGATGCCGACGATCACCAGGTCGGCGGCCACCTCGCTGCCATCCGACAGCCGCGCGCCGCGCACCCGGCCCTCACCCAGCAGGCGCTCCAGCCCCACGCCTTCGCGGATATCCACGCCATGCCGCGCGTGCAGCGCGCGGAAATAATCCGAGGTCTCGCGCGCGGCGACACGCTTCAGGATGCGGTCGGCCGCCTCGATCAGCACCACCGCCATGCCGCGCGACGCGGCCACCGCCGCCGCCTCCAGCCCGATATAGCCGCCGCCGACGATCAGCACCCGCGCGCCGGAAACGAACCCCGGCGCCATCGCATCCACATCCGCCAGCGTGCGCACCACGTGCACGCCCGCCAGATCGCCGCCAATCGCAGCCGGCAGGCGGCGCGGCACCGCGCCGGTGGCAAGCACCAGCGTCTCGTAACCCAACCGTGTCGTGCCGATCACCACCTCCTGCGCCGCGCGGTCGATGCCGGTCACGCGCGTGCCCGTCCGCAACGCGATCCCGGCCTCGGCATAATAGCTCTCGGGCCGCAGAAAGAGCCGCTCCCGCGTCATCTCGCCCAGAAGGTATTTCTTCGACAGCGGCGGGCGCTGATAGGGCGGCACCGGCTCTTCGCCGACAAGCGTGAGGCTGCCCGCATGGCCCCCGGCCCGCAGCCCGGCCACCACCGCGGCCCCCGCCTGCCCGGCCCCGATCACCACCACACCCGCCATCGCGCGCCCCCTCGTTTTGTCGTGGCCCCTTGCCTAGCACCGGCCTAAGGTTACATCCAACCGCAAACCGACAGACAGGAGGGATTCGACCAATGACCATTTCCACCGGCGACAAGCTGCCCGAGGCAACGCTGTTGCGCCTGGGCGAAAACGGCCCCGAAGAGGTGAGCCTTGCCAGCCTGACCAAGGGCCGCAAGGTAGTGATCTTCGCCGTGCCCGGCGCCTACACCCCCACCTGTTCCTCGGCCCATGTGCCAAGCTTCATCCGCACGAAGGCAGCGTTCGACAAGAAGGGCGTGGACGAGATCATCTGCGTCTCCGTGAACGACCCCTTCGTGATGAATGCCTGGGGCGAGGCCACCGGCGCGACAGAGGCCGGGATCACCATGCTCGCCGACCCGCAAAGCGCCTTTACCAAGGCGATCGGGATGGATTTCGACGCGCCGCCCGCGGGCCTGCTGGCGCGCTCCAGGCGCTACGCGATGGTGGTCGAGGATGGCACCGTCACCGTGCTCCACGTCGAGCAGAACCCCGGCGCCTGCGAGGCGACAGCGGGCGAATCGCTGCTCGCGGAGATCTGACACGAGGGGGCGCGCCCTCTCGTGCCACAGAGCCGCGCCCTTCTTCATCTTGCCGAAAATATCCAGATCCCGCCGCTCAGCCCGCGAGTCCGTCGAACTTGCGCGCGAGCTTGACGTCGAGCGCGCTCAGCCCGCCCACGTCATGCGTAAAGAGCGTCACCTCTACCGTCTTGTAAACATTGAACCACTCGGGATGATGATTCCATTTCTCGGCCCAGAGCGCCGCGCGCATCATGAATCCCATGGCCTCGACGAAATCGGCGAACTGATAGGTCTTGGCAATGGCGTCGCGCCCCTCGACCATGGCCCAGCCATTCTTCAGAAGCGGCGCGAGGGTGGTCTTGCGCGCGGTATCGCTCAGTTTCTCGGTCATTCGTGATCCTCCATGACGGTGCGCCGGAACGGGCCGTAGCCGGTCAATATGTCGATCTCCTCATCCACCGCCGCGCGTTCGGCCTCCAGATACTGCGCGACGGCCTCGGCAAAGCCCGGATCGCGCAGCCAGTGCAGCGAGTGAACCGGCCGCGGCAGATAGCCTCGCGCCAGCTTGTGCTCGCCCTGCGCGCCAGCCTCGACCCTTTGCAACCCCGTTTCAATGGCAAACTCGATGGCGCGGTAATAGCACAACTCGAAGTGAAGGCAGGGGTGATCCTCGATGCAGCCCCAGTAACGGCCATAAAGCGCCGAGGCGCCAACGAGGTTCATCGCGCCCGCAACGGGGCGGCCCCCGCGCAGCGCGAGGATCAGCAGGACATCGCCGCGCAGCCGCTCATGCGCCAGATCGAAGAAGGCGCGCGTGAGATAGGGCGTGCCCCATTTGCGCGCGCCGGTGTCCTGGTAGAACTCCCAGACCGCCTGCCAGTGCCCGGGGCCGATGGCATCGCCCGTCAGCGCCACGATCTCGCCGCCAAAGGCCTGCGCGCGGGCGCGCTCCTTGCGGATGGTCTTGCGCTTGCGCGACGACAGATCGTTCAGGAAATCGTCGAACCCGCCATAGCCACGATTTTCCCAGTGATATTGCTGTGTGCGCCGCGCGAGATAGCCCGCGCCCTCGCCCGCCGCCACCTCCTCCGCGGTGCAGAAGGTGAAATGCACCGAGGATATCGCGTGCCGCGCGGCCAGTTCGCGCGCGCCCTGCAAGAGCGCCGCGCGCCCCGCCGCCTCATGGCCCGGACGCGTGAGCAGACGGCGCCCCGTCACCGGCGTGAACGGCACAGCACCCTGAAGCTTGGGATAATAGCGCCCGCCCGCGCGTTCATAGGCATGGGCCCAGCCATGATCGAAGATATATTCGCCCTGGCTGTGGGATTTGACATAGAGCGGGGCCACGGCGATCACCGCGCCCCCCGCCTCGGCGCGCAGATATTGCGGCTGCCAGCCGGTGCCGCGCCCGACCGAGCCGCTGTCCTCCAGCACCGAGAGAAACCGGTAGGTGGTGAACGGGTCTTCGGGCCGCGCGCCGCTGCCCGCCTCGGGGCAGGCGCAGGCGTCCCAATCGCCCTCGCCGATATCGGCGATGCGGTCATGGAGCGTGATTGTAATCGCGGTATCGGTCATGCCGGCTTCCTGTCTGGCGCGCGAGCGGGACGGATCAAGCGGGGCAGCGGGCCCGATAGCCCCCGAAGGTGATGATGCCAGCCACCCGCCGCGCGGCGGGTCTGCCCGCGAAAGAGCGTCCCGTCCCGGAGCTTGCAGGCACAGCTCACCATGCCTCGGGCGGCACGATCATCGGATCTGGAAGATCCCGTCGATCTCGACCGCGACGCCAAAGGGCAGCGACGCGGCAGAGACGGCGGCGCGGGTGTGCCTGCCAGCCTCCCCCAGAGCCTCGCCCAGAAAATCCGACGCGCCGTTGATGACCGCCGGCTGCCGGGTGAAATCGGGGGTGGAATTCACGAAACCCGTCAGCCGCACCACCCGCACCAGCCGGTCGAGATCACCGCCGCAGGCCGCCTTGACCTGCGCCAGAAGTGCTATGGCGCAGGCCCGCGCCGCTGCCGCGCCGCCTGCCACATCCATCTCGGCACCCAGCTTGCCGGTCATCATGGTGTCGCCCTCCCTGGCGATCTGCCCCGAGACGTAAAGCATCTCGCCCACCTGCACATAGGGCACGTAATTGGCCGCAGGCGCGGGCGCGTCGGGCAGGGTCACGCCCATCGCGGCAAGCGTCTTCTCGAACTGGCTCATGTCGCTGTCTCCTGTCGCGGTTCGCGCGCAGGCTAGCGACACGCGGCACCGTTGAAAAGCCCCCTCACCCGCGGAAGGCCTTGGCCAGATAATCGGTAAAGGGCTTGACCAGATAGGCGATGGGCGTGCGGTCCTCGGTGCGGATGAAGGTCTCTACCGGCATCCCCGGCACCAGCGTCACGCCCTCGGGCAGGCGCGCCATCTCGCCCTCGTTGAGGACCACCTCGGCGCGGTAATAGCTGGCCCGCGTGGCCTCGTCCTCGAAGGCATCGGCGGAAATCTGGACAACGCGCCCGAAAAGCTCCGGCGTGGTGCGCTGATCGAGCGCGGAAAAGCGCAGCGTCACCTCCTGCCCGAGATGGAGCTTGTCCACATGGATCGCCTCGACGCGCGCGTTGATGATGAGCGGGCGGTCCTGCGGAATGATGAACAGCACCGGATCGGCGGGCCGGATCACCGAGCGCGGCGCAAAGACCTGAAGGTTATAGACCACCCCCGCGACCGGCGCGGTGATGTCGAGACGGTTCATCTGCACGATCAGCGCGCGGCGCTGTTCGCGCAGTTCCAGTTCGCGGAATTGCAGGTCGCGCAGGGTGGTGATCGCCTCTTCGCGCCGGTCGGTGCGCAGGCGCAGGATCTCGATGTCGATCTCGGTGATGCGGCCCTCGGCCTGGGCCTTCTGCGCGGTCAGATCGCCCATTGTCCCATCGAGCCGCGCCGCCTCGCGTTGCAGGGCGAGGACACGCGACGCCTGCGCCAGCCCGCGATCGAGCAGCGACTGCTGATCCACAAGCTCGCGCGTGATGAGCTCGGTCTGGCGGGCAAGGGCCGCTTGCTGCGCCTCGATCCCGACGATCTGATCGGCGGTCTGGTCGCGCCGCTTTTCAAGCTGCTGGATCCGCGATGCATCGGTCTCGGCGCGGGCGGCAAGCAAGACCTCCTGCCCGTGCATCAGCGCGCGGGCATCGGGATTGGCCGCCGCCATCTCCAGCAGGAGCGGATCGAAAACGAGCGTCGCGCGCGCGTCGCGCTCGGCCTCCAGCCGCCCGCGTCGCGCCATCAGTTCGGCCAACTGGTTCTCGACAATCGAGACCCGCGACCCAAGGTCCGTCGGGTCAAGCCGCAAGAGCGGCTGGCCCGCCGCGACGTGATCGCCCTCCTTGACGAGGATCTCGGCCACGACACCGCCATCGGGATGCTGCACGACCTGGCGGTTCTGCTCCACCTCGATGCGCCCCGAGGCGATCACCGCGCCGGAAATCTGCGTCAAGCCCGCCCAGGTGCCAAACCCGCCGACCAGAACGACCAGGCCGATCAGCCCGATCAGAAGCGGGCCGCGCGCCGACCAGCTAGCTGCGCCCGCCGCGCTCATTGCACGCCTCCCCCGACGCCGGCCTTCTGCGCCCCGGCCAGCGTCTCGTGGTTCTGCACCACCTCGCGCAAGACCTGATCGCGCGGCCCGAACGCCCGCACCAGACCGCCTTCGAGCATCAGCAGCAGATCGCATTCGCGGATCACCGCCGGGCGATGCGCCACGATCACGACGGCATGGCCCGCAGCCTTGAAACCTTGGATCGCCCGGTTGACCGCCTCGCTGCCGGCATTGTCGAGATTGGCGTTGGGCTCGTCGAGCACGAGGAGCACCGGATCGCCATACATCGCACGCGCCAGCCCGATCCGCTGCATCTCGCCGCCCGAGAGCCGCCCGCTGGCCGCGCTCACGCGGGTGTCATAGCCGTCGGGCAGCCTGAGGATCATCTCATGGGCATCGGCGCGCCTGGCCGCGTTGACGACCTCGGCATCGTCAGGTGTGCTCGACAGGCGCGCGATGTTCTCGGCAATGGTGCCATCGAAAAGCTGCACCCTCTGCGGCAGATAGCCGATGAGCGTGCCCAGAACCGTCGGATCATACTGATCGAGCGTCGCCCCGTCGAGCCGGATGGTCCCCATCGCGGGTCGCCAGACCCCGGTGAGCGCGCGCGCCAGCGTCGATTTGCCCGCGCCCGATGGCCCGATGATCCCCAGCGCCTGTCCCGGCGGCACCGCGCAGCTTACCCCGCGCAGCACCGGCGTCCTTTCTCCGGGCGGCAGGACGGTGATCTGCTGCACCTCCAGGCGGGCCTTGGGCCGCGGCAGCGCGGTGCGCGGGGCCTCGGGGGGCACCTCGCCCAGAAGCTCGGCCAGGTTATCCCAGCCCTGCATCGCGCGCTGCACCATCTGCCATTGCCCGACCGCCTGCTCGATCGGCGCCAGCGCGCGCCCCAGCAGGATCGAGCCGGCGATCATCGCGCCAGGTGTGATCTCTCCGCGCAGCACAAGAAGCGCCCCCAGCCCCAACATCGCCGATTGCAGAAGCAGCCGGAATGCCTTGGACCCGCTGGTGAAACTGCCGCCCAGATCCGCCGCCCTGAGCTGTTCCCTGAGCGCCGTGTCGCGCGTCCTCTGCCACCGGTTGAAGGCAGCCTCGCGCATTCCCATCGCCTGCACCATTTCCGCGTCGATCCGAAGCCGGTCCGAAACCGCCTCGGCCTGCATCCCGGCCATGCCCGCGCGCTGCATCGGGCGCCGCGTCGTCGCCTGGTTGATCACGGTCACGATCACAAGCACGCCGCCGCCGAGGATTGCCAGGATCCCCAGCCAGGGATGAAACACCCAGATCGCCGCCATGAAGAACGGTGCCCATGGCATGTCGAACAGCGCCAGAAGGACCGGCGATGTCATCAGCCTCTGGATCGATTCGAGATCGCGCAAGCCGCTGGCCGCCCGCGGATCGGGCGTGAGCGCCGACTTGCGGATCACCGCGTCGAACACCCGCCGGTCGAGCGCCGCCTGAAACCGCGCCCCGACCCGGCCCATCACGCGCCCCCGCGCGAAATCGAGCACAGCCATCACCACATAAAGGAACAAGACCAGCACCGAGAGCGCAATCAGCGTCTCCACCGACCGGCTCGACAGAACCCGGTCATAGACCTGAAGCATGTAGATCGGGCCGGTGAGCATCAGGAGGTTGGCAAAAAAACTGAAAATGCCGACAAACCAGTATAGCCCGCGGCTCTGGCGGCGCACGTCGCGCAATTCCGCCCGGCCGGCCTCGATTTTCGATTTCTCAAATTGCATCGCTGCTTGCATCGCTGCTCTTTCAACCCGGATGTGGTTTGCAATCTGGAGGTCTCGTTCCACCCTTAAGTTGCCTGTCACCATTCTGCCACAGTAATATGAACGAAAATATGCACGAAGGGAGCCGGATCATGACTTTGATCCCCGACCGATTTATGCGAGACATCTCCGGGATCTGTCGGCTTGTGGATATTGCCTTGTCAATTAAAGTCTCTTCGCTCTCCTCCGCTCTCGTCAGAGCGCTGCTCGTGGGCATGGCGCTGGTCTTGTCGGCCTGCGCCGCCCCCGAGTCCGCAAGCCGCGACGTCTTTGACCCGTTCGAGGCCGAGAACCGGCGAATGCACGAATTCAACCGCGACTTTGACCGTGCGCTCTTGCGGCCGGTGGCGCGTGGCTATGCCGCCGCCGTGCCCGACGACATCGAGACGGGCGTCATCCGCTTCGCCGAGAACCTGTCGCTGCCCGGCGACGTGGTGAACAACGTGCTGCAACTCAACATGCGCGCGGCGTTCCAGGACACGGCGCGCTTTGTCGTCAACACCACCGTCGGGCTTGGCGGCTTCTTCGATCCGGCAAGCGAAATGGGCCTGCCCGCGGCCTCCGACACCGATTTCGGCCAGACCCTGCATGTCTGGGGGGCAAGGGAGGGGGCCTATATCGAGCTGCCCCTGCTTGGCCCCTCGACCACGCGCGACACTTACGGGCTGTTCTTCGATCTCTTCACCAACCCGCTCAGGTATGTGCTGGAATCGCCCGAGCGCCGCGCCGGGACGGCCGCGGGCGTTGGCTCGGGCCTGTCGCGGCGGGAAAAATTCTCCGACACGATCGACCAGATTCTCTACGAGAGCGCGGATAGTTACGCGCTCTCGCGCTCGATCTTCCTGCAAAATCGGCGGTTCAGACTTGGCGGCACGGGGAGCGATACCTATACTGATCCCTATGACGGAATGGGCGACACATCGGCATCCGCCGTTCTGGAGAACCCGTATTCTGCCGTTCTGGAGGATCCTTATGACGAGTAACGTCACCCGCCGCAGCCTCATCACGACAGGCGCGGCCGCGCTCGCCCTGTGCGCGGCACCGCTGCCCGCCCTCGCCCTGACTGAGGCGCGCGCGCGCGCCCTCGTCGATCAGGTGGTTTCGGATATCAACAGCGTGATCGCCACGGGCAGACCGCTTTCGCAGATGATCTCGGATTTCGAGCGTATCTTTTCGCGCTACGCCGATGTCGATATCATCGCGCGCTCGGCTTTGGGCGCAGATGCAAGCCGTGCCTCGGCCGCGCAGCTTCGCGCCTTTACCGAGACGTTCCGCGGCTATGTGGCGCGCAAATACGGCAAGCGTTTCAACGAATTCATCGGCGGGCGCATCGAGGTGCAGGGAGTGCGCGAGGTCAAGTCCTGGCACGAGGTCAAATCCCTGGTCTATCTGCGCGGCGAATCGCCGTTCGAGGTCAGCTTTCTGGTCTCCGACCGCTCGGGCAAGGATCTGTTCTTCGACATGATCATCGAGGGAATCAGCCTGCGGCTCAGCGAGCGCACCGAGATCGGCGCCATGCTCGACAACCGCAACGGCGATATCGACGCGCTCATCGCGGACCTCAAGCGCGCGGGGTGATGAACCCTCCCGCCGCCGTCTGCATCACCGCCCGTCCTGGCTACAAAGCGCGCCCGCCTACCTTCGGCCATCCTTGCGGCCCGGCCTGGGTTGTGTCTCGAAAGTGGTGGAAATTCTCCGGCAGTGTTCTCGTCGCGGGTTGATTTGTGCCTGATCAGCCTGCGAGGTCAAGGGTCATCGGTTCAATTGGCTGCGCGAGTGTTTCCCGGCCGTCGACCTTGCCCATCTGGATCTGGCCTGAGGCGAAGAGCGCCCACAGCAGCATCGGCACGGTTTCGGCGCTGGGCAGCACGATCTGTGTTTTGATCCGGCGGCGGAATTCCTCGTTCAGACGCTCGATGGCGTTGGTTGTGCGGGCTGACTTCCACTGCGACGGATCGAGGCGGGTGAAGGTGAAGAGCCGATCGCCGGCCTCTTCAAGGCTGTCAGCGACCGCACACCACTTGAGCCGCCATTTGCGTGAGACAAGGATTTGCGCCGCGTCTCGACCGCATCGGCCGTGTCGGCATAACTGTTCCACCCCGGATGATCACATTTCCCCTCGGCGCTCCGCATTTTTCATGGCGAGATCGGTTCGGAGGGAGTGCGGCGGGAGGGGGCGTTGACATGCTGATCCATCTTCACAGCCAAGCGACGACGACACCCGGGGTGCGCGCGGCGATCCAGGCCAGCGATGACGCGGGGACGGTGTTTGC
The DNA here is from genome assembly GCA_002428225.1 of Roseovarius sp. UBA6167. Classification (GTDB taxonomy): domain Bacteria; phylum Pseudomonadota; class Alphaproteobacteria; order Rhodobacterales; family Rhodobacteraceae; genus Roseovarius. The sequence goes on from DIUD01000053.1 coordinate 23,959, forward strand.
CGAACGCTTCGGGGTGACGCCGCAGACGGTCTGCAAATGGCGCAAGCGCGACAGTGTCGAGGATCGCAGTCAACGCGCGGCGCTTCAACGGCCGCATCGAGGATGTGCTGCAAAGCCACCACTTCCGATCCGGCGAGGACCTGGAGACCACCCTGCACCGCTATGTCTGGCTCTGCAGCCAGCAGTTCCCTCAATCAGCCTTGGGCAGCAAGGCACCCTTGCAGGCAATGAAGGACTGACACAAACTCAAGCCGCAGATGTTCAGGAAAAAGCCAGCTATCTGCCGGGATGTAACAAGACAAATCACCCGCCACATCTGGACCGACGCCCGCGACCGCACCGACGCCCACCGCCTGACCGACTGGGGCAAGCGCATCTACAAGCGACGAAAGGAAGCCGTCGAGCGCTCCTTCACAGACGCCAAACAACTCCACGGCCACCGATAGGCCCGGTATCGTGGCCTCAAGGGCGTCAGATGACAAGCCCTCCTCGCCGCCGCCGCCCAGAACATCAAGAAAATCGCAATGGCAGCCTGCCAAAACCACCCAGTGCCGGCGTCAATCGAGGGCACCCCCCGCAAATCCCCGTCAGGCAAAAACAAACCCGGCCAAAATGACCGGGTTTGTCAGAAGTCTGAGCCCCCGAAACGGGGACCCTTCGTAAAGAACGTCGGCGATCACTGCACGGTGGTCGTCGTGCTCGACGAGCCGCCGCCGCTGGCTGCCGCCGCGACCAGGGCAACCGCGATCACGCCCGCAGCAACCGCCCCGGCATTCAGGCCCCCTGCGAGTTCCGCACCAGGCTGCGCGGTGCATACCGCACGCAGTTGCGTTCCGTTGGCAATGAAGCTGGCGGATGCGGGGCTGCCGTTCGGCCCGCAAATTCCGGTGCGCTGCGCCATTTGAAGGGCAGTCTCATTTCCCACGCGCTCATAGGCCACCTGTGCGGCGACCGGAAGCACCGACGTTGCAGCGATGATCGAGGCGAGGGCGAGCGTTCCAAACTTATTCATTACACATGATCCTTTCAGTGACTTTACGCAGTGTATAACACGGGTGTTGCAATCAGATCAAACGATCAATTTCCAAAGTTTCCGTGACAGTCGGTTGTTCCATCCCGAATTTACCCATAATGCGCCACCGGCGTGCCCGCAATAGCCGCCATGTTGAGAAGGCCGCGCGCGGTGATTCCCGGCGTGACGACATGCGCGCGGTTGCCCATGCCCATCAGGATCGGCCCCACCTCGAGCCCGCCGGCCTTCATCTTGAGAATGTTGCGCACGCCAGAGGCGGCGTCGGCATGGCCGAAGATCAGCACATTGGCCGCGCCCTCCAGCCGGTTGCCGGGCAGGAGACGCTCGCGCAATTCGGCATCGAGGGCGGCATCGACGTTCATCTCTCCCTCATAGGCGAAATCGCGCGGCGCGCTGTCCAGAATCGAGATCGCCTCGCGCAGCCGCTTGCCCGAGCCCTCGGCCTGATTGCCGAATTGCGACTGCGAGCAGAACACGACCTTTGGCGTGATCCCGAATCGGCGCACATGGCGCGCAGCGCCGATGGCAATCTCGGCGAGGTTTTCGGGCGTGGGCAGCGAATAGACATGCGTGTCGGCGATGAAGAGCGGCCCGTCCTCGAGGATCATCAGGCTGAGCGCGCCGTGGGGGTGGTGCGTCTCGTCGGCCAGAATCTGCGTGACATAGTTGAGATGCCAGCGAAATTCCCCGAACGTGCCGCAAATGAGGCAATCGGCCTCGTCACGCTGCACCATGACAGCGCCGATCGCGGTGGTGTTGGTGCGCATCACCGCCCGCGCGATGTCGGGCGTCACGCCGCGCCGCGCCATGATCGAATGATAGCTTACCCAGTAGTCACGATAGCGCGGGTCGTTTTGCGGGTTGACGATGGTCAGGTCGCGCTCGGGGCGGATGGTGAGGCCCGCGCGCGCGCAGCGCATGGCGATTACCTCGGGGCGACCGATCAGGATCGGCGTCTCGGTGGTCTCCTCGAGGATCGCCTGCGCGGCGCGCAGCACACGCTCGTCCTCGCCTTCGGCAAAGACGATTCGGCGCGCCGCAGAGCGGGCGGCCTCGAAGACGGGGCGCATGAGCAGGGCCGACTTGAACTGGCTGGCATCGAGATCGGCCTTGTATCGGGCGAGGTCGTCGATGGGGCGGGTGGCCACGCCGGTCTCCATCGCCGCGCGCGCCACCGCGGTCGAGACGACACCGGAGAGGCGAGGATCGAACGGCTTGGGGATCAGGTAATCGGGGCCGAATGTCATCTCCTCGCCGCGATAGGCGGCGGCCGCCTCGGCGCTTGTCGTGGCGCGGGCCAGCTCGGCGATGCCTTGCACGCAGGCCACCTGCATGGCGTCGTTGATCTCGGTCGCGCCCACGTCCAGCGCCCCCCGGAAGATGAACGGAAAGCACAGCACGTTGTTNNTTGTTGACCTGGTTGGGAAAATCCGACCGGCCCGTGGCGATGATCGCGTCGGGCACGGCGGCGCGCGCCAGATCGGGCATGATCTCGGGATTCGGGTTGGCCAGCGCAAAGACAATGGGGCGCGCGGCCATTCTTGCGACCATCTCGGGGCGCAGGACATTCGGCCCCGACAGCCCGAGAAAGAGGTCCGCGCCGCCGATAACCTCGCCCAGATCGCGCAGATCGCTCGCCTGTGCAAACGCCGCCTTTTCGGGGTTCATCTCGACCTCGCGGCCCTCGTGCACCAGCCCGTGAATGTCGCACAGCCAGATGTTCTTGCGCTTCACGCCGAGCTTGAGCAGCATGTTGAGGCAGGCAATCCCCGCCGCGCCGCCCCCGGTGGACACCACCTTGATCTCCTCGAACCGCTTGCCCGCCACATGGAGCGCGTTGACCGCTGCCGCACCCACCACGATCGCGGTGCCGTGCTGGTCGTCGTGGAA
>DIUD01000058.1 GCA_002428225.1 Roseovarius sp. UBA6167
GGCGATACCGTCGAGCTGCAGGGGTATTTCCGGGTCGCGGACGGCTACTTCGCCGCCGATCACACGTCCTTCTGGGGCGCGAAGATCGGATGAAGGTACACCGCCGACCACCTCTGTCGCGCTGCGCTAAGAAAGAGGAGCGAGTTGTATTCCCCGCGCGTGCCAGTAGCTTTTCGCCACGGATGACTTCGGGGCGGTGACTGCATGCCATGCCGCCAGAAAGTCGGAGTCCATGGGAACGATTTCCTCGTTGCGCAACTGCGGATAAAGGCAAAATGCGTGAGCTTCATCGTCAGGCTGTACATTTGCGAGATAGCGTTCGGCATTTCCCGTCAGGATGTAATCCGGGCGAATGAGGGTCGCCATCTCGGGATGCAGAAAGCGGCTGCGCAGGTGGATGACCCTGGAGAACACCGCGCTCAGGTGTTTCAGCATCATGCGAAAGAAGGAATCGCCGAACAGCAGAAGCGTTCCATCCACCGCGGCCTCCGGGCTGAAAACCAGGTCGATCATCCCGTCATTGAAGCCGCCCGGGCTACGCAGTTCGGTGATCTTCCAGTCCGGGTCCAAGACTAGCGTATCCTGAAGCAATGGGGGTGTGAATCTCTTGCCCAGATCACCGGACCACCTCTGTGTCCGGGTGATGCGCGCCGCGATGTGGTCAAGCGTCTCGTGCGCTTGGATGTCGAGAACGTCCAGGATCAGGCGCAACACCTCCAGCGAACCATGGTCGGTCAAATGCGTGTCCAGCGGCAGGACCGCTGGCGCAGATGCCTGGCGCAGGGTCTCGACGGGATACAAAACAAGAGGCTTTTCCGAGGCTGACAGTCGCTCCATATAGATCTCGCCCAGACGATGCACGGGTTGATGCGGAAAGGCTTCGGTCAGGACCGATTGCTTGTCGGGAAAGATGACATGGGCATAGCCGGCACCGGCGGCCCTGGCGATCCGGTGGCGCGAGGCGATGTTGGAACGAAAGGCGTCGATCGAGCGCTGGCCGGGCGTCAGTTCGCCGCTGGCATATTTCAGGACAGAGTGGTTGCCGCCGATCAGAAAGGCGATTCCCGCATCGGTCAGCAGGGCATCCCCCTCGATCGCCTTGATGGAGGGGGCACTCCCCCCCTCGGGGTCCGCGCGCGATGCCGGTAGCGCGCCGGATTCGATCTGTTCGAGCAGGTGGACAAGGCCGGTCCAGGACGGCATTCCAGGCGGGCCCTGCTCGACCATATGCGCGGCCAGATCGGGGGTGATGACCGTTTCCGCCTGCGGCTCTGTCCCGCGGGCGAGGGGGTGGCGCGGCGTCTCGCCGCGCGCGGTGATGGCCGGGCTGGTGGCCGTTTCCCAGTCCACATGGGGCAGGTCGTTCCAGAACGCCACGGGCGTGTCAAAGGCACGCGCGAGTTGTTCCGACAGGTCCCGCCCCCCGGCCGAGAGAACGACGCGGGCGCAGCGATCCGGCGGCACCTCCTGGCGCATCTGCGCAATCCCCGGCTGGCCGCGCACGGGCACCAGCGGGGCGAGCACCAGCCCCTCATGCGCCAGCCGCACCATGCCGGTGCGGCCCATGTAATTGGCCAGCGTCTCAAGCCAGATCGACCGCCCGGTGATCAGAACCGGCCCGCCCGATGCGCCCGATACCCGACGGGCGAGGGCAAAGAGCGCCGTCTCGACCTCGGTCACGGCGTCACGATAGGCGCTCGCGACGTCGCGCCCATTCAACAGCGCCTCGTTGAGAAAGAGATATCCGATCTGCGAGGGATGGCAGCTTGGGTCGATGATGAGCCTGCGGACCTCGTGCATTGGCTGACGCAGCAGCGGCGACAGATCGACAATATCGGCATCGGGAAACTGCGCCACGGTTTGCGCATAATTGAACACCGGATGTTGATAGCGCCCGTCGCCGATGTGCCGGCCCGCCAGCCGGTCAAGCACCTGCCGTCCGAACAGACTCCAGAAGATAAAGCGCGCCTGCGCGCCGAAACTGTCCTGCCAGGCCCGGACCGCCGCCAGCCCGCGCGCGAGCATCCGGCGGTCGATCTCGGGCGTCATCGCACGCGCGTCCATGGCCAGAAAGCCGTCCTGAAACAGGGCGTCCGCGTCTTTTTCGGGGGTCAGCGCGATGGCGTTGCCAAGGCGAAAATCGCCGACTATCACCCCGACCGTTCCCCCCTTGGCGACATGCCGGCGGGCGGCCTCGAACAGGCGCCGCGACCAGATCGGCGCCCCGCCCTGGCCAAGGATCGCGTCTGGCGGCAGATCGCACCGCACCACACCGTCGCGCACATGCCAGTTCCACCGGAGGGCGTGGCTGGTGCCGATGACAAGCCGCGGCCCATCGTGACGCGGGACGTGTTTCTGCGCTTCTGCATTGCGCGGATTGTCGAAAGGGGCTTTGGCAACTGACCCGACGATCCCCGTCCACCTCTTTTTCAGGGAAGAAAAAATATCCGGGCTCAGGCTATCTTTGGTCAGAGAGAAGAAAAGTTCCCTCTGATCCACGGGAATCTGGTCCAATTCCAAGAGCTCGGTGCCTTCGCGTATCGCGGGGCAGAATTGCAAAGGGAGTGTTTCCGACCGGCCAAGCGATTGAAGGCCAGCGTTGATGGTTTCACAGAGATTCACGGTGTCTTTCGTAATTGGAAACCTGAAGGCGGTTCCCGGAACCTCTATTTTTGTCATCACGTTCAGCACTGGCCGTATCAAATTCTGAATGTTCTGACGTTTGG
>DIUD01000018.1:0-56712 GCA_002428225.1 Roseovarius sp. UBA6167
GCATGATCGACGACCCCGGCTCGTTTTCCGGCAGGATCAATTCCCCCAGACCCGAGCGTGGGCCAGAGCCCAGAAGCCGCAGGTCATTGGCGATCTTAAACAGTGCCGCCGCCACGGTTTTCAACGCGCCCGAGAACATCACCATCGCATCATGCGCGGCCAAAGCCTCGAACTTGTTGGGCGCGGTCACGAATGGCAGATCGGTGATTTCCGCAATGCGCGCGGCGACACGGGTATCCCAGCCGACGCGGGTGTTCAGCCCGGTGCCAACGGCGGTGCCGCCCTGTGCCAGTTCGTATATGCCGGGCATGGTGGCCTGCACGCGCGCGATACCCTGGCGGATCTGATGGGCATAGCCCGAAAATTCCTGCCCCAGGGTCAGCGGCGTGGCGTCCTGCGTATGGGTGCGCCCGATCTTGATGATGTCGCGAAACTGTGCCGACTTGGCCTCCAGCCCCGCCGCCAGCGCCTCCAGGCCCGGCATGAGCACATCGCGCACGCTCATCGCGGCGGCGATATGCATGGCGGTGGGAAAGGTGTCGTTGGACGACTGGCCCATGTTGACATGGTCGTTGGGATGCACCGGATCCTTGGAGCCTATACGCCCGCCGAGGATCTCGATGGCGCGGTTGGCGATGACCTCGTTGGCGTTCATGTTGGATTGCGTGCCCGAGCCGGTCTGCCATACCACCAGCGGGAAATTGTCGTCGAACTTGCCTGCGATCACCTCGCCCGCTGCCTGAATGATCGCATCCGCCAGCCGCGCGTCGAGCTTGCCGGACGCCTTGTTCGCCTCGGCGCAGGCCTGCTTGATGACGCCGAGCGCGCGCACGATGGCCACGGGCTGTTTTTCCCAGCCGATCGGGAAATTCATGATCGAGCGCTGCGTCTGCGCGCCCCAGTACTTGTCAGCGGGAACGTCCAGAGGGCCGAAACTGTCGGATTCGGTGCGGGTCGCGGTCATTGCGGGATCTCCTTGACGGTTTGCCCGTTCATACCGCAGGCGCGGAAAAGATCAATGCTGCATACGGCGGAATACAAAGACGCGCGCGGGCGGCAGGTTGGCCCAGACCGTGCCGCGCTTTTCGGCGCGGATGCCCAGTTCGCGCTGCATCTCGGGAGAAATCGGCGCATTGGGGCTATAGGTGATCTGGGCAAAGAACCCCTCTGGTGCCATCACCTCGAAGGCGCGCCCCACCACCTCGCGCTGAATGGTCGGCCGCGCGAGGACGGGAACGCCGGAAATCACCGCGCCGATCCCGCTCAGGCCGATCTCGCCGATATCCTGCGCCGGTCGGTTGAGCACGCGCACGCCGGGGAATTTCTCCTGCAGGGCCGCGCAGAAGCGCGCGTTGGTCTCAAGGAGCGTCAGGTTTTCGGGCGCCACGCCGCGGGCGAGGATCGCGCGGGTGAAGCTGCCAGTTCCCGGCCCGATTTCGACCACCGGGCCCTGCACCCGCTCCAGCCCCGCGGTCATGCGCCGCGCCACCGCGGCCGAGGACGGGGCGATCGCCACCACCTCGCCGGGATGGCGCAGCAATTCGCCGAAGAACAATCCGAAATCCATGGCCATGAACGCTCTCCTGACTCGTTTCCAGAAACAGCTAAAGCGCGCGTGTAACGGGCAGGTTACACTCTCCGGGCTGCTGTCAGGGCGTCATGTGGCGGGCAGTTACTTGCGGAACTTGTCGAGGCTCACCACCTCGCCGCCGTCATGCGGGTTCGGCGCGGGGGTGTCGTCATCCTCGTCATCCTCGTCGCTCTCCTGCGTATCGAAGCGCAGGCCGAATTCCACCGAAGGATCGACAAAGGTGCGAATCGCGTCATAAGGAACAAAGAGCCGTTCCGGCGCATCGCCGAAATTGAGCGTGACGCCAAAACCGTCATCGCCCACCTCCAGCCCTTCATACCAGTGCTGCATGACCACGGTCATCTCGGACGGGTAGCGCGCGCGCAGCCAGCCCGCCAGCTCCGCGCCGGGATGGGTGGTATCGAAGGTGATGAAGAAATGATGCGCTCCCGGAAGACCGTTTTCGGCCACATCGGCAAGCACTTCCTGGATGAGGCCCCGCATCGCGCGATGCATCAGGTTTCCGTAGTCGATGTAGCACGTCATTTCCTACCTCGGGCCGTCTTCTGGTGTCAGCATAGGGGATTCGGATCAAAACGAAAGGGTCTCTCGCGCCCCTCACAACACAAGATGCCATGCCCCCGCAAGCCCCGCCATCAACCCCAGAACCCGCCCCATCGGGAACCGCGCCCCGAGAAGCAGCGCCGCCGACAGCGCGGTGAAGCCTGCGCCGAGCCACGAGAAGGACGACCAGACCGGCAGCGGCACGAACGCCCCCGCGCGCACCTCGTCGAACACCACATGCAGCGCAAACCACACCGAGAGGTTGAGAATCACCCCCACCACCGCCGCCGAGATGCCCGAGAGCGCCCCCTTGAGGCGCGGCTTGGCCAGGATATGCTCGACATAGGGCGCGCCGGTGAAGATCCACAGGAAACACGGCACGAAGGTCACCCAGAGGGTGAGCGCTGCCGCCGTGACCGCCAGCCCGACCCCGCCCTGAAAATAGCCCGCCAGAAGCCCCACGAACTGCGTCACAAGGATGAGCGGCCCCGGCGTCGTCTCGGCAAGCCCCAGCGCGTCGATCATCTGCGGTGTGGTCAGCCAGCCCTTGGTGCCCACCACCGTGTCGGTCATGTAGGCCAGCACCGCATAGGCCCCGCCAAATGTCACCACCGCAAGTTTCGAGAAGAAAAGCGCCAGATCCGTGAGGAACGTCGCCCCCATGGCCCAGGCAATGACGATGGGCGCGGCCCAGAGCGTGCCCCAGACGAGCGCGGTGCGCAGCGTGTCGGCGGGCCGCACGGTGAGGGCCGCGGGCGCCGGCGCCGCCGCGGCGCCGCGCGCGTGCCACGCGCCCCACAGGGCGGCCGCCGCGATGATCGCCGGAAACGGCACCGAGAGCGCGAACATCGCCACGAAGGCCAGCCCCGCCACACACCAATGCGCAGGGCCCGCCAGCGCCTTGCGCGCCAGCCGCATCAGCGCCTGCACCACGATCGCCACCACCGCCGCCTTGACGCCCAGAAACACCGCCTGCACCAGCGGCACGCCACCCCAGAGCGCATAGCCAAGGCCCAGCGCCATGATGACCGCCGCCCCCGGCAGCACGAAGAGAAGCCCCGCCATGAGCCCCCCCGCCACGCCGCGCAGCCGCCAGCCCGCATAGGTGGCAAGCTGCATCGCCTCCGGCCCCGGCAGCAGCATGCAAAACGACAGCGCGCCAAGGAACTGCTCCTCGCGCAGCCAGCCGCGCCGCGTCACCAACTCGTCATGCATGACAGAAATCTGCGCCGCCGGCCCGCCGAAACTCAGCAGGCCGATCCGCGCGAAGCTGCGCAAGAGATCGGGATATGCAGGCGCGCTCATGCGCCCCTTGTTGCGCGCATGTCCGGGCAAGACAATCGAAAAACCCGGGGCGTGCGGGCCTTGTGCAGGATGCGGCTGAATGCGACGGGGGGGCCGGGCGGGGGCCGACAGGATGGGCTCGACGCTGGCCGCGGCGACCCGGAACATTTGTCTTTCCCGGTCAGATCATCACGCTATACCCTTGCAAACGCGCCGCAGGCATCGAAAAATCGGCAACCGAGCATCTGAACGGACAGGAGACGCCCATGGATTTTGCCCTCAGCGAGGAACAGCTTGCCATTTTCGACATGGCCCGCGCCTTTGGTGATGAGCGGATCGCGCCTCATGCGCGCGCCTGGGAGGCGGCTGGCACGATCCCGAAAGAACTGTGGCGCGACGTGGGCGCGCTCGGTTTCGGCGGGATCTACGTCAGCGAAGAGGCGGGCGGATCGGGGCTGACGCGGCTTGACGCGACGCTGGTTTTCGAGGCGCTCAGCATGGCCTGTCCGGCTGTGGCGGCATTCCTGTCGATCCATAACATGTGCGCCAGAATGATCGACCGGTTCGGCTCCGACGAGATGAAGGCGCGCGTGCTGCCCGGCGCGACGAGCATGGAGACGGTGCTTTCCTACTGCCTGACCGAGCCGGGCGCGGGCTCGGACGCGGCCGCGCTGCGCACGCGCGCCGAGCGCACCGATGAGGGCTATACGCTCAACGGCACCAAGGCGTTCATCTCGGGGGGCGGCTATTCGGACGGCTACGTGGTGATGGTGCGCACCGGCGGCGACGGCCCCGGGGGCGTCTCGACCGTCTATGTCGAGGACGGGACGCCGGGGCTCAGCTTTGGCGCGCTGGAGGACAAGATGGGCTGGAAGGCGCAGCCGACGCGCCAGGTGCAGTTTGACAATTGCACCGTTCCGGCGGAGAATCTGGTGGGTGAAGAGGGCAGGGGGTTCGTGTATGCGATGAACGGGCTGGATGGCGGGCGGCTCAATATCGCGGCCTGTTCACTTGGTGCGGCGCAGCGGGCGCTCGACATGACGCTGGCCTACATGGCCGAGCGCCGCGCCTTCGGGCGCGCGATCAACGAGTTCCAGGCGCTGCAATTCCGGCTCGCGGATATGGAGATCGAATTGCAGGCGGCGCGCACCTTCCTGCGGCAGGCGGCGTGGAAGCTCGACAGCGAGGCCCCAGACGCCACGAAATTCTGCGCCATGGCCAAGAAATTCGTGACCGAGGCGGGCTCGCGCATCGTCAACCAGTGCCTGCAACTGCATGGCGGTTACGGCTACCTGGCCGATTACGGGATCGAGAAGCTGGTGCGCGACCTGCGCGTGCACGAGATCCTCGAAGGCACCAACGAGATCATGCGCCTGATCGTGGCGCGGCAAATGGTGGGGGGCAAATGAGCGGGGATGTCCGAATCCGCAAGCAGGGGCGTGCCGGATGGATCACCCTCGCGCGGCCCAGGGCGCTGAATGCGCTGAGTTACGACATGTGCACGGCCATCGAGGCGGCGCTTGACGCATGGCGCGGCGACGCAGAGGTGGCGCTGGTGGTGATCGACGCCGAAGGCGACAAGGCGTTTTGCGCGGGCGGCGACATCCAGCAGCTTTACGATACCGGGCGCGCGGGCGATTTCGCCTATGGGCGGCGCTTCTGGGCGGATGAATACCGACTGAACGCCAAGATCGCGCGCTACCCGAAACCTTTTGTGGCGCTGATGCACGGCTTTGTCATGGGCGGCGGCGTGGGCATCGCGTGCCACGGCTCGCACCGCGTGGTCTGCGAGAGCACGCGGATGGCCATGCCCGAATGCGGCATCGGCCTTGTGCCGGACGTGGGCGGTTCGCTGCTGCTGGCGCGCGCGCCGGGGCGCGCGGGCGAGTATCTGGGGCTGACAGGTGCGAGGATGGCACCTGATGATGCAATTTATTCTTGTTTTGCAGATTACTACGCGCCACAGTTGAAGTGGCAGGATGTCCGCGCCGCGCTGATCGAGAGCGGCGATCCGGGGGTGATCGACGGCTTTGCCGAGGCCCCGCCCGAGGGAAAGCTCCGGGCGCTTCAGCCGGAGATCGACGCGTGTTTCGGCGGCGAGGGGCTGCACGATATCGTCGCCTCCCTGCGCGCCGCTGACAGCGATTTCGCGCGCGACACGCTTGCGGTCATCGCGCGCAATTCGCCGTTGTCGATGGCCTGCACGGTGGAGATCATCCACCGCCTGCGCGCGATCTCGGCCGATATCGGGCAGGCGCTGGAGATGGAATACCGCTTTACCTGGCGGTCGATGGAGCAGGGCGATTTTCTCGAGGGCATTCGCGCCGCGATCATCGACAAGGACCGCGAACCGAAGTGGAAACACACGCTTGACAGCCTTCCGGGCGCGGCGGTCTTGCAGATGTTGCAGCCCCTGGGCGAAAACTCCCTGACACTGGAGGAGGAGACGGGAAGATGAAGATCGGATTTATCGGGCTGGGAAATATGGGCGCGCCGATGGCGGCAAACCTCGCCCGCGCGGGGCATGATGTCACGGGCTTCGATGTGGCGGGGGTGACGGTCGAAGGCGTGGCCGTGGCGACCAGCGCGGCGGAGGCGGCAAAAGGCGCGGATGTGGTCATCACCATGTTGCCCAATGGCGATATCCTGCGCAGCGTCGCCGCCGAGATCATCCCCGCGATGGACAAGGGCGCGGTGCTGCTCGACTGCTCGACCGTCGATGTGCAATCGGCCCGCGACGTGGCGGCCGAGGCGCACAAGGCGGGGCTGCTGGCGCTCGATGCGCCGGTCTCGGGCGGTGTTGGCGGGGCGACGGCGGGCACGCTCACCTTCATGGTGGGAGGCGATGAAGAGGGCTTTGACATCGCCAGAGAACTCTTTGACATCATGGGACAAAAGGCCGTTCATTGTGGCCCGTCCGGCAACGGGCAGGCGGCCAAGATCTGCAACAACATGATCCTTGGCGCAACCATGATCGCCACCTGCGAGGCCTTCGCGCTGGCCGACAAGCTGGGGCTTGACCGTCAGGCGATGTTCGATGTGGTGTCCACCTCCTCGGGCTATAGCTGGTCGATGAACGCCTATTGCCCGGCGCCGGGCGTGGGCCCGAAATCGCCCGCCGACAACGATTACAAGCCCGGCTTCGCCGCCGAGCTGATGCTCAAGGACCTGCGCCTGTCGCAGCAGGCGGCGGAGGCGGTCGATGCCGACACGCCCATGGGGCGCGCGGCCTGCGAGCTTTACGCGCAATTCGTCGAGCAAGAGGGCGGCAAGGGCCGCGACTTCTCGGCCATGCTGCCCCGGTTCGAGGCGCGCGGACGCGGCTGACAGGCGCTCGCGTGCGGGCACGGTGCCGCTGGCGCCGGTCCCGCGCGCGATCTTCCTGCGGCAATGACCGGCCGGGCCCGGCGGTTGCCTGATCGGGCACCGGCGCGCGCAGGCCCGGCCGGCACCCGAACAGCGTCAGCCGCAACCGCCCACGGTTCGCCGCGCCTCCGGGTGAGGGTTCCGGCAGCAGCACCTTTTCAACGTAAGGGCATCCGCAGCGATAACCGCTACGCCTTCGGTCTCCGCGGTTTGATGGTGGAATTCCATTCTGGAAGGAACGCATCGCCGGTGATGTCGAGGCGGGCCATCTCGGCATCGGAAACCTTTAGGCCCTTCTCGCAGATGCGCGAGTCGAGCGCCCACGCGACCTTGAGCCCGGTCCTTGTCGTTGTCGCGCCGGTCAACTCGATCACGGCGCGGCGGTCGGTCAACTGGCGACCGCGCCAGTTCTGGGTGATTTGCCAGAACAGCCGGTGCTCGATCCTGTTCCGCTTCGACGTGCCCGGCGGATAGTGATGGCCATGGAGCGTGAGCCCGCTCTTGTCGGCGAACGTCTGAGGGGCGCGCGTCCACAGCCGCGCGCGCACCCCGTTCGAGCCGCCACAATCGGCCATGATCGTCAGGTCGCGCGCCTGCGGGTATGCCAACAACCTCGACCGCATTGAGACCATCCGCTCTTACCGCCGCATCGACGGCGCGGAGCCGAGGAACTGCATCGCGAAAGGCCGCGCAGAACATGGGCACGCATCCGCGAAATTCTTGCACAAGAATATGAGGTTAGCGCCGAGACGATCAAAAAATCACTGCGGAACCCGAAGAAAAACGGGTAAGACCCGACGAATTACCTTTATCTCGTAAGTAATTGTTAGGCCACGACATAACCGAAAGGACGTGGCAGTGAGCAACAATCACGATACATGCAACCCGCACCGCCGCATTCCGGCTGGCACCGTTCAGCGGATGTGCGGAGGCGTCAGCGCCATGACGCTGCACCGATGGCTCCACAATCCTGACCTGGACTTTCCGAGGCCACAGTATATCGGGCGGCGACGCTATTGGCGCGAGGCCGATATTGTGGCCTGGCTGGAGGAGCGCGCTACCGAAAACGCAGCCGAAGTTTGACAATCCCCGCCCGCTGGCAGCGCGGACGGGGTTTCAGGTATTCGCAAAGCTGGACGGCTTTGGGGTATCATACCACCGCCGCGCCATTCGGGCAATATCTCGAAAGGCACGACATGAAAAACGAAAGCAAAACACAAGGCAGCGGCGACGCAATTGCCAAACTCGACGCCGTTTTCAACCCGCTAACCGATAAAATCGGAGACGCGCTGGCGGCGATTGAGACGATGGACGATTCCGAAGTCTGGACCGGGCTTTACGCGGTTGAGAAAGGCGTCCCGCTCAATCCAGAAGACCGCGCGTTTTCCGAGGCGGAGTCGATAATTCTTTGCGCTTTGCGAGCCGAGCACGCTTCGCGGCTAGCAAAATCCGCAACGTGGTTGTCCGTTTCGGTGCAGGACGGCGACGATGGCCGGTTCTGCCTTCGCGTCTATCACGACGCCGGGGAAGTGCTCCACCAAGAATTTGAGACCGAAGCCGAGGCGTGGGCGGCGGGCAATGCCCTGCTTGCGTTGCTCGAGCTTGAAGGCCGGGCGGTTAACGCCCGCGACGAGCTATCCGGGCAAATCGAGGGATTTTTCGGCGCGACGCCGTGCCCGGCATCCGCCGACGCCGATCCGTGTCCTTTCTGATGGGGGCCGCAATGACCGACGCCGCAATCCTCACCCGGGACCTGGGCGGGCGCTGGCACGGACGCTACGGCACCGCGCCGTGCCCGGTCTGCCAGCCCGAACGCCGCCGCGACCAGAACGCCCTCGGTCTAGCCGATGGCCGCGACGGGCGGCTGTTGGCGAACTGCAAAAAGAGCGCCTGCGCCTTCGCGGACATACTCGCGGCGGCGGGGCTGCGCTCTGGCGACTATTCGCCACCGGACCCTGAAACCGTTGCCCAGCGCGAACGCGAGGCGAAGGCCGAGGCCGAGAAGCGGGCGAAGCAGGCCGAACGCTGCTGGACCGAAAGCATGCCGATCGGTGGCACCATCGCAGTGACCTATCTTCGCAATCGCGGGATCACCTGCGATCTGCCCTCGACCTTGCGCTTTCACGGCGCTTGCTGGCACGGGCCGACCGCAAGGCGGCACCCGGCGCTGGTGGCGCTGATCCAGGGCGCGGACGGCTTTGCGGTGCTGCAAGCGCGATTGCGGCGCGGATCGAGGCGATCGAGCAACTGCCCGAAGGCCCGCTTCGCGCTCGCCTCTGCGCCGACGCATTCATGCGGGCAGGACAGGAAACCATGCGCCTCTTGGAAGGCGACGAAAGCACCGCCCGCCAACTTCGCATGATGGCCGACATGATCGAAGGCCAAGGCAAAAGGGCGAACTGACGGCGAAAACAAAGCAACGGCGCAGGCACAATTTCCGCGCCGCGCGCCTGCGCCGAAAGCTCCGAATGCGCCAGCAATTTCTTGACAGGCCGGAACCTAATGGGGTATCATGTTACCAGTGTGATTTGCCCGATACCGGGCACGCCGTCGCAAATTCGACAGGCCACCCTTCGCCAGAGGCGCAAGGAGAAAGCACCACCCCAACAACCGGGGCGGCTTTCTCATATGAGCGCCCCAAGGACGAAGGAACATAAAGTGAACATTCAAGAACTGAAAGCCGAGCACCGCGCGAAGGTGAAAGAGGCCCGCGCGCTCATGGCCAATATCACGGATAGCACACCCGAGGCGGAAGCCCGGAAGATCGAACGAGAGTTCGACGCTACCTTGGCAGAGGCCGACGCCCTGCGAAACCAGATCGAGGGCGAGCAGGAAGCCAGACACGAGCAAGGCGACCCGCGCCGCCCCATGATGGACGGGGAGGCCCGTGGCGTTGACGGCTGTGAGCCGCAGATCGAGGTCAAGGCCGCTGGCCTGCGCCCGGATCAGCGCATGTCGGACCACGTCCGGCGCGAGCATCCCGAGGACGCCAGCACCTACGGCGAACTCGAAATCGGTCGCCTGATGCGCGCGATGGTGACAGGCGCGAAAACCGATCTTGAGCGCCGGGCCTTGGCCGAAGGTTCTGACAGCGCGGGCGGGTTCACGGTGCCGACAGTCACGGCTTCGCAACTCATTGACCTGATGCGCGCGCGCAGCGTTGCGGTTCAGGCCGGGGCGACGACCTTCCCGCTGGTATCGGACCAGACCGTGATTGCCAAGCTCGCCTCTGACCCGGTGCCCGCGTGGCGAAATGAAAATGCCAACATCGCCGAAAGCGACCCAACATTTTCCAGCGTGACCCTTGCGCCGAAAAGCCTCGCCGTGCTGGTGAAGGTTAGCCGCGAGCTTGTCGAGGACTCAGCGAATCTCGCCGTTGAATTGCCGCGCATCCTGGCGGCTGCGATGGCGCAGGAATGGGACCGTGTTGCGCTCTTGGGGAGCGGCACAGCGCCCGAGCCGCTTGGCATCGCAAATACGCCGGGCATCAACACCACGGCATTGTCGGGCGCGCTGACAGGCTACGCGCCTTTCGTGACGGCGCGCACGTCGCTTCTGAGCGCCAACCATGCGCCGACTGCAATCATCGCTCATCCGCGCGACGAGGGTGCTCTAGCTGGCCTTGTGGCGAGCGACTTACAACCCCTGATGGCACCGCGCCAAATCTCGGACATTCCGATGCTGACAAGCACCGCAATCCCGACCGATGGCGGCACGGGCACGGACGAATCCTCGATCTTCATGGGTGACTTTAGCCGCCTGATCTTGGGCTTGCGATCCGATATCCGCATCGAGATCGTGCGCGAGCTGTTCGCCGGTGCCCATCAACTCGGCTTCATCGCTCATATGAGAGGCGACATTGCGGTGTCGCACCCCGAGGCATTCCACACCACAACCGCCGTGCAGGGCTGATGAGATTGGCGCGGCGGTGTCCTTTTCCCGCCGCGTCACAGGGCAGGCCGGGCTTCGCGCAGTTCCCCCGGCCTGCCCGACCCATGCCATGGGGGGGCGGGTCACATTTCCACCGCCACGGGACTGAAACCGCGCGTATGGCCTCAATTTTCACGCATGCAAAACGAAGGTAAAAAAGGTAAGTAATAGTGACCCGATCACCCGAGGCCCGACTATGGCAAGCTATCCTCGCCCATGCGCTTCATGACGTGGCCAAGGGCCGGGATACTTCATGGCTTGGCTCACCCGACTTCGAGGCGGTTTGCGCCCTTGCGGGCCTTGACCCCGAGGCGGTGCTGAGCAGCTTCGACCCCGACAGATTCCGCGCGCTCATTCTGGCAGCGTGAGGCGGGCTTTCGCTTCTCGCTTCGTGCCCGGAGGACATTCCGAAGGCTCGAACCGGTTCACGGCAGGGGCGGAATCGCCGGGCATTGGCACGTCATTTGAATATCTATAGTCGCTCAACGCTCAAGACTGCGTTCCCAAGGACTGTAATCCGCGTGAGCTGGCCCGTAGATAGATCCTCAAACGTCAAATTACCTCGGCGCGGAGAAACAAGGTCATTCATCTGTCCGTCGTAAATTTTGCCGACGCAAGGCCCCCAAGGCAGTATGCCCCCAGAAAGTCCTGCCGGGTTGAGATAGCGCGCCTCTTTTGTTGTGGCTGCGGCGCAGGCCTCATGGTCGGCGGAAATCGGGTCACCTACTGCGCAGGCACTTAGTGTTACCACTGCTGCAATTGAGTAAATCGGCTTCATTCATCTATCTCCTATTTTCGCTTATGGCCTACACGACGCCGCGAAGGGCAAAGACGTTGATTGGCTTGCCTCGCCTGACTTCGCGGCGGTTTGCACGCTGGCCGGGCTGGACCCAGAGGCGGTGGCCGAGCGATTTGACCCCGAGCGATTCCGCCGCTTGATGCAGGCTGCTTAGATCACTTGAACAGCTTGCCCAAGCCCTTGCCGGTGATGCGCCCTGCTATCCTGGGACCTACGCGGCGGGATACTGCGCCTTTGCGCTTGGACGTGACCGCCTGAGCGTCGCCGAAATGCGACTGGCCGAGGAAT
Source organism: Roseovarius sp. UBA6167 (assembly GCA_002428225.1). Classification (GTDB taxonomy): domain Bacteria; phylum Pseudomonadota; class Alphaproteobacteria; order Rhodobacterales; family Rhodobacteraceae; genus Roseovarius. The sequence continues at coordinate 11,802 of DIUD01000018.1, forward strand.
ACGACGCGGCGCAGGAGCGTGGCGAGGTGGGGCAGCGCACAGGTAGGCCCAAAAAAGACGTTGCAGATGACAACGACTTTCTTCCGGCTACCGCCGCCGACCTAGGCTTGCGCCGCGACGAGATCCATGAAGCGCGCAAGTTTCACAATGCAGAAAAGGAAAGCCCAGGCATTGGCAACGCGCCACCCCGTCGCGATCTGTTACCCCAAACGTTACCCGGCGAAGAAAAAGCCCCGTTCTGGCGGGGCTGTTCGTCGTCTAAGCCTTTGTTTTATTTGGTGGAGCCTAGGGGGATCGAACCCCTGACCTCTTGAATGCNNCTCCCAGCTGAGCTAAGGCCCCGTCACTGCGGCCCGTTCCGGGCCGTGCGCCGCTGATTAGACAAAGCGGCGGGCGGGATCAAGAGGAAAATCCCGGCCCGCCTTGCATTACAGGTCCTCGTCCGAGGCCACGTCGGTGATATCGTCGAGCGAGACGTCGTCATCCTCGTCATCGTCGAGCAGATCATCGTCGATATCGAGTTCTGCCTCGTCGTCATCGTCGATCAGATCCGCGTCATCACCGCGGGCGGCGGCCTTGAGCTTTTTCGTGCCCGCATCCTCGGCATCGGGCGACATCGAGCGGGGCTTGCCGGTGCTGAGTTCCACGACCTCGCCGGTATAGGGGCTGATGATCGGGGTTCTGTTCAGGTCGTAAAAACGCTTGCCGGTGGTCGGGCAGACGCGCTTGACGCCCCATTCTTCCTTGGGCATGGGTGATCCTCTTTCAACTCGCTTGCACGCAATCCGGCTCCCCTGCCATAAGCCTCGGAGCGTGTCAAAGGCTTTGCACGCAGAGATCACCGGCGTGTATTTCGGAGCGCATATGGGCCAACATTTGCTTCCCGGCAACCCCCCCGTGGCGATCACCTTGCGGCGCTCGGCGCGGGCGCGGCGGATATCGCTGCGCGTCTCGGGGCTGGACGGTCTTGTGACCCTTACCGTGCCGCCCGGCGTCAGCGAGGCCGAGGCGCTGGGATTCGCGCATGCCAGGGCGGAGTGGCTGCGCGGGCATCTCGCGGCGCTGCCCGTGCCGGTAAGGGTGCGGCCGGGCGCGGTGCTGCCGATCGAGGGCGAGGAGCGCCGCATCGAGCCCTGTGCCGGGCGGCGGGTCGTGCTGGGCGATGGTGTGGCGCGGGTGCCCGGCCCCGACGATGTGCTGGCGCGGCGGCTGGAGGCATGGCTTCGCGTGCGCGCGCGCGACCGGCTGGCGGCGGCGTCGGATCGTTACGCGGGCGCGCTGGGGCGGCGGTTCTCGCGGATCACGTTGCGTGACACGCGTTCGCGGTGGGGGTCGTGCTCGTCGAGCGGCGCGCTCAGCTTTTGCTGGCGGCTGATCCTCGCGCCGCCCGAGGTGCTCGATTATGTGGCCGCGCATGAGGTGGCGCATCTGGCGGAGATGAACCATTCACCCGATTTCTGGGCGCTGGTGGCGCGGCTCTGTCCCGGCTACAAGGCCCGGCGTGTCTGGCTGCGGCGCGAGGGGGCGGGCCTGCACCGTTATCGTTTCGATTGACCGCGACGCGATTTGTGATCACATGAAGGGATGACGATGACGCCACGACCCGATCCCTTGCCGATGGCCCATGACCGCGTCTATCGCGGGTTGCGCGCGCGCATCATGCATGGCGAGATCGCGCCCGGCCAGGCGCTCACGCTGCGTGGCATCGCGTGCGAATACGAGGTGTCGATGACCCCCGCGCGCGAGGCGCTGCGACGGCTCTCGGCCGAAGGGGCGCTGACGCTGTCAAGCTCGGGCCGCGTGGCCACGCCAGAGCTGAGCAACGAGCGGATCGAGGAACTGGCGTCGCTGCGCTCGCTGCTCGAGGTGGAACTGGCAAGCCGCGCGCTGCCGCGCGCGCACCTGGCGCTCATTGACCGGCTCCAGAGCATCAACGCGCGGATCGCCGAGGACATCGCGCGGCAGGACGCGGTGGCCTATATCCGGCGCAACCTGGAGTTTCACCGCACGCTCTACCTGCGCGCGCAGGCGCCGGCGATGCTGGCCATGGTGGAAACCGTGTGGCTGCAACTGGGGCCGACCATGCGCGCGCTCTATGGGCGGTTGCGCAAGAGGGACGCGCCGCATTTCCATCGCCTGATGATCGCGGCGCTGAAGGCGGGCGATGAGCCGGGGCTGCGCCTCGCGGTGCGCTCGGACGTGACGCAGGGGCTGCGGATGCTGCTGGGGGCATGAGCCGCCCCCGCCCTCATCGGCCATCGCGGCCAGACGGCGCGGCGGGCCGGTCGCAATCGCGTAGCACCGCGCCGGGGTTCATGATGCCCGGCGGGTCGAGCGCCGCCTTGATCGCGCGCATGGCGCTCAGCTTGGCCGGATCGCCGTAGCGTTCCAGGTCCTCGACCTTGAGCCGCCCGATCCCGTGCTCGGCGCTGACCGAGCCGCCCATCTCGTGCACCAGATCGTGCAGCGCGCGCTTGACGGTGTCACGCTGTGCCATGTGGTCGGCGCGGCTGTGTCCCGGCATGGGAAAGACGTTGTAATGCAGGTTGCCGTCACCCAGGTGGCCGAAACAGTTGATTCGGAACGCGCCGATGGCGGCGATCACCGCGCGGGCGCGTTCGATGAATTCGGGGATCGCCGAAAGAGGCAGCGAGATGTCGTGCGAACTGACCGAACCGATGCGGCGGTTGGCCTCGGGGATCTGCTCGCGCACCTGCCAGAAGGCGTGGCGCTGCGCCTCGGATTGGGCGATCAGCCCGTCGCTGACCAGCCCCGCCTCCAGCCCCGCCGCGAAAAGCGCCTCCAGCGCCGCGCCCGGATCCAGCCCGCGCGCCAGCCCCAGATCGACCAACACGCACCATTCGGGCCGTTCGGCAAAGGGCTGGCGGATGTCGGGCAGCGTCTCGGCCAGAAACTCGAGCCCCTGCCGGTGCATCAGCTCGAACGCGCTCACCCCCTCGCCCACATGGTCACGCGCAAGGCCCAGCAGATCGAGCGCCGCGCGCGGGTCGCGCACCACGAAAAACGCCGTGCCCTCGCCCGCGGGCTGCGGAAAAAGCCGCAGCGCGGCGGCGGTGATGACGCCCAGGGTGCCCTCCGAGCCGATCAGAAGGTTGCGCAGGTCGTAGCCGGTATTGTCCTTGCGCAGCCGCTTCAGCCCGTGCCAGATCTGCCCGTCGGGCAGCACCACCTCCAGCCCCAGGCACAGGTCGCGCGCATTGCCATAGCGCAGCACGTTGACCCCGCCCGCATTGGTGGCCAGCAGGCCGCCGATCCGCGCCGAGCCCCTGGCGGCGATGGACAGCGGAAAAAGCCGCCCCGCCGCGCGCGCGGCCTCGTGCACCTCCTCAAGGATCGCGCCGGCCTCGACCACGATCACGTTCTCGTCGGGATAAAGCCCGCGCACCGCGCGCATCCGCTCAAGGCTCAGGATCACCGGCACCGCGCCTCGGGGCGAAATCTGCCCGCCGACCAGCCCGGTGCCGCCGCCATAGGGCACCACCGGCACGCACGCCGCCGCACAGGCGCGCACCACCGCCGCCACTTCCGCGGTGTTGCAGGGGGCCACGACCATGCCCTGGCCCCGCCAGCGCCCCCGCGGCTCCTGGAAATAGCGCGGCGCGGCCTCGCGCAGGGCGGCGGGCGACACGGGCAGTGTGGCAAGAAACCCGGGCGTGGCGGATATGTGGCTCATGCTGTGCAACCCTCATGGCCGGGGCAAGGGGGCAGCCCCGGCGTCATCCTTCCAGAAATATTTCCCGCGTCACAGCTTCGACGAGATCACGCCGGTGCGGATCCCCCCGTCGGCAACTCGCCAAACAGCCGCTGATACTCGATCTTGGGACAGCGGTTCATCACCACATCGACGCCGCGCGCGCGTGCCATTTCGGCGGCGCCCTCATGCTCCACCCCGATCTGCATCCAGATCGTGCGCAGCATGGGAAATGCGTCAAGCGCCTCCTCGACGATGGGCGGCACATGTTCGGAGCGGCGGAAGATATCGACCATGTCCACGCTCCCCTCGATATCGCGCAGCCGCGCCACGACCTCTCGACCGAAAAGCGTTTTGCCTGCATGGCCCGGATTGACCGGCACCACGTCGAATTTCCTGAGGCACAGGTAACGCGCCACATAATAGCTGGGCCGCACCGGGTTCATCGATACCCCGACCACCGCCACGCGCCGCGTGCGGGTGAGGATCTCGCGCAGGTGGGAATCGGTGTAGGTCTCGCTCATGGCGTGCAGTCAATCACGATGCGGGAGAATAAAAAAGCGCCCAAGTGAATAACCTGGGCGCCAGTCGCGGAACGAGGGACAGTGATACCGAAGCACCGAGGTTCCGTGTTCGGCGCTTCTGTGATTGATATAGGCCGGGATTCCGGTATTAAAAGGGTCTGCATCCTGATAATCACCGAGAACCGACCTGCCGACAACTGGAATTATTACCGAGAATTGACCTGTGAAGATCTCTGCGCGACTGCTTGCGTTGCTGCCGGATCATGCGCGCGGGCGGGCAGGCGGCGGCGATGATGTCCGGGACTGAAAAGCCGGCGCCGATCCTTGTCAAATACCCTGGCTGCCCCGGTCGGGCAGCCCTGGTCGATATGGCAATATCGGGTTTTGGCGTCCATATGAGGGACGGGACAGACCGCACAGAGTCGAGACACCGAGGAGGGCGTCATGCACGACAGGACAATCGAGGCCGTGCTTGCCGATCTTGACACGACCTGCAACGGGTTGACCGGCGAGGCGGCCGCAACGAGGCTTTCCGAACATGGCCCGAACCGCTTGCCCGAACCGCCCGCGCGCAGCCCTGTCCTGCGGTTTCTTGCGCATTTCCACAATGTCCTGATCTATGTCCTGCTGGCTGCGGCAGCGGTCACGGCGGCGCTCGGGCATTGGGTGGATACCGGCGTGATCCTCGCGGTGGTTGTGGTCAACGCGGTGATCGGCTTCGTGCAGGAGGGGCGCGCCGAGCAGGCGATGGCGGCAATCCGCGACATGCTGGCGCCCCGCGCGGCGGTGCTGCGCGACGGCAGCCGCGTCACCGTCGAGGCGAGCGATCTGGTGCCCGGCGATATCGTTCTGGTCGAGGCGGGCGACCGGGTGCCGGCCGATCTGCGGCTGCTGGAGGCACGCGGGCTGAAGGCCGAAGAGGCGATCCTCACCGGCGAATCGGTGCCGGTGGACAAGGCCACCGCACCGGTGGCCAGCGATGCCCCCCTCGGCGATCAGGGCTCGATGCTGTTTTCGGGCACGCTGATTGCCGCGGGCACCGGGCGCGGCGTGGTCACGGCCACGGGCAGCCGGACGCAGATCGGGCGCATCAGCGGCATGTTGCGCGATGTCGCGCCGCTCACCACGCCGCTGGTTGCGCAGATGGATCGCTTTGCGCGCTGGCTGACCGTGTTCATCCTGATCGTGGCCGGCACATTGCTGGCCTATGGCTATTTTGTCAGGCAAATGGCCTTTCCCGAGCTCTTCATGGCCGTGGTCGGCCTGTCGGTCGCGGCCATCCCCGAGGGTCTGCCCGCGGTGCTCACCATCACGCTTGCCGTCGGTGTGCAGGCCATGGCAAGGCGCAACGCCATCGTCCGCCGCCTGCCCGCGATCGAAACGCTAGGTTCGGTCTCGGTGATCTGCACCGACAAGACCGGCACGCTCACACGCAACGAGATGATGGCCGCGACGCTGGCGAGCGCAGATCAGCTCTGCAAGGTGACCGGCGAGGGCTATGCGCCCGAGGGCGAACTGAGGGGAGACTGGGCCGCGACGCCCGGACGATCCCGGGCGATCCTGCGGGAAATCGCCCGCGCGGTCACGCTGTGCAACGATGCCGTGCTGCGCAACGACGGCGCCGGCTGGCGCGTGGAGGGCGACCCGATGGAGGGCGCGCTGCACGCGCTGGCGGGCAAGATCACCGGCGGCGGGGCCGCGCCATGCGCCGGCTGGACGCGCCGCGACGCGATCCCCTTTGATGCCGCGTATCGCTACATGGCGACGCTCGACCAGGACGGGGCAGGGCGCGCCTGCCTCCATGTCAAGGGTGCGCCCGAGGCGGTGCTTGCGCTTTGCGGCAATCAGCGCGCGGCGGATGGCGGGACGGCCCCGCTCGATGCCGATTACTGGCACGCACAGGTCGAGGCGCTCGCCACCGACGGGCAGCGCGTGATCGCGGTGGCCACGCGGGATATGGAGCCTGACCGGGACATGCTCGGCCCCGAGGATCTGGGCGGGCATCTCACCCTTGTCGCGCTCGTAGGTCTCATCGACCCGCCCCGCCCCGAAGCCATCACGGCGGTGGCCGAATGTCACGCGGCGGGCATCCGGGTCAAGATGATAACCGGCGATCACGCGGCGACCGCCCGCGCCATTGCCGGGATGATCGGGCTGAGGAACCGCCAAAGCGTCCTGACGGGTGCCGATCTCGCGGCGATGACGGATGCCGAACTGGCCGATGCGGCGGTGCGAACCGATATTTTCGCCCGCACCTCGCCGGAGGACAAGCTGCGGCTGGTCACCGCGCTGCAATCGCGCGGGCTGACGGTGGCGATGACCGGCGACGGGGTCAACGATGCGCCGGCGCTCAAGCGCGCGGATGCGGGCATTGCGATGGGGCTCAAGGGCAGCGCGGCGGCGAAGGAGGCGGCCGCACTGGTGCTCGCCGACGACAATTTCGCCTCGATCGCGGCGGCGGTGCGCGAGGGGCGCACGGTCTATGACAATATCAAGAAGGTCATCAGCTGGACGCTGCCCACCAATGTCGGCGAGGCGATGACGATCATTATCGCCCTCTTCGCCGGCATGGCACTCCCGATCACGGCGGTGCAAATCCTCTGGGTCAATCTCGTCACCGCCGTCACGCTTGGCCTTGCGCTTGCCTTCGAGCCGTCAGAGCCGGGCACGATGCGCCGCCCGCCGCGCCCGCGCGACGAGCCATTGCTCACCAGCGGGCTGGTCTGGCAGATCGTCCTTGTCTCGATCCTGTTTCTGGCCGCTGTCTTCGGCATCTATGCCTATGCCACCGGTGCCGCGTATCCGCTGCCATTGGCGCAGACCATGGCCATGAACATGCTGGTGGTCCTCGAAATCCTTTATCTCTTCTATACACGCAACCTGCACGGGCCATCGCTGAGATGGGCGGCGGTCAGGGGAACCCCGATTGTCTGGGCCTGCGTGATCTTCGTCACCATCGCGCAATTCGCCATCACCTACCTGCCGGTCCTGCAACGCATTTTCGGCACAGCACCCGTGCCATTGAGCGACGGCCTGCTGATCATCGGCGCGGGTGTGGTGTTCTTCATCCTGATCGAGACCGAAAAGCAGATGCGCCTCGCCGTTCGTTCGCGCAGCCACGGCGAGCCCGGTCCGGGCCACCCATGACGGGATCGACGGTTCGGCCTTGATTGTTTTTCAAGGTGGCGGATCGGATCGGCGAGGGCGACGTGCCGGGGCGCGGCGGCGGCGGCCGGATGGTGCGCGCAAGACCGTGTTCGAGGTGCTGGCCTCCATGCCCAATACCGATTAAAAGCCCCCTGAGCGGCGCGGGCGCCCTGTTGCGCTCTGCCATGACATCGACGTGCGGCGGCCGACCTTCGAGGGTTACATGAACACGAAACTGGTGCAGGCGCGGCCCATGGCGCATCGCAGGATCGGGTTTGGGCCCCTCGGGCATCCGATACGGCCGGTGGCGGGGGGCGATGGATGAGCGAGATGATTCCCACCTGGCTCGGCGGCGAACTGGTGCCCGTGGAAAAGCTCGAGGCGCATCGGCGCGGGCTGCGGCACAAGGCGGTGTCGGTTTTCGTGCTGCATGGCGAGGAGGTGCTGATCCAGCGCCGCGCGCTCGGGAAATATCACACGCCGGGCCTCTGGGCGAATACCTGCTGCACCCATCCCCGCTGGGGCGAGGCCGCCGCGGATTGCGCGCGCCGCAGGCTCGACGAGGAACTGGGCATCACCGGGCTGGCGCTTCGCCCGCGCGGGCAGGTGGAATACCGCGCCGACGTGGGAGCTGGACTGATCGAGCACGAGCAGGTGGAGGTCTTCGTGGCCCATGTCACCCGCCGCATCGCCACCCGGCCCGACCCCGAGGAGGTGATGGCGGTCGATTGGGTGAGCCGCGCGGCGCTGATGACGCGGATCGCCAACAACCCCGGCGCCTATACACCCTGGCTACGCATCTACCTTCAGCAACACGCCGCGCAGATCTTTGCCGCGGCGGGACAGACGAGCGGGTTGCGCGACTGATCGGGCCATGCCAGCGCCTGCCGGGGGGCAGGCAGGCGCTGCCCGGCGTTGCCGCCGGGCGGGGAATATCTGCGATGGCGCAGGTTATGCAGAGGTCCTGGGTGGGGGGCCGGTGATGGGCGCGACGGCCACAGCCAGGGAAAATCAGCCTCCGCTCACTCCTTGCCGCCGTTGCCCATCACCGCAAGCCCGCGCAGGATATCAATCGCATAGGCAAGCTGGTAATCCTCTTCTCGCAGGCGGGCCACCTCTTCGGCGCGCTTGCGCTCTTCCTCGATCAGCTTGATCTCGTCCTCGCTCAGGCTGTCATTGCTGAGCCGCCCGCGCAGATCCGCCTCGAAGCGGCCGGGACGGCGGGGGGGCGTCTCTTCCGTCTCCTCGGTCCGGGCGCTGCGGCGGGGCTGTTCGACGACGATATCGGGGCTGACGCCAAGCGCCTGGATCGAGCGGCCCGAGGGGGTGTAGTAGCGCGAGGTCGTCAGCCGCATCGCGCCATTGTCGCGCAGCGGCATCACCGTCTGCACCGAACCCTTGCCGAAGCTCCTGGTGCCCACCACGATCGCCCGGTTGTGATCCTGGAGCGCGCCCGCCACGATCTCCGATGCCGAGGCGGAGCCGCCGTTTATCAGCACGACGATGGGCTTGCCTTGGGCGAGATCGCCCGGCGTGGCGTTGAACCGCTCGCCATCCTGCACGTTGCGCCCGCGCGTGCTCACGATCTCGCCCTTGTCGAGAAAGGCATCGGAGACCTTGATCGCCTGCGTCAGAAGCCCGCCGGGATTGTTGCGCAAATCGAGCACGATGCCGCTGACCTTGTCCATGCCGCCAAGCGCTTCGGCCTTCTCTTTCAGGCTCGCCTCAAGATTGCTGAACGTCTGGTCGTTGAAGGTGGTGACGCGTAACACGATCGCGTCGCGTTCGGTGCGCGCGCGCACCGCCGTCAGCTTGATCGTGTCGCGGATGATCGACACGTCGAAGGGTTCCGCCACGCCCTCGCGCACCACGGTGATGACGATTTCGCTGCCCACCGGGCCGCGCATCCGGTCCACCGCCTCGTTGAGGGTGAGGCCAAGCACGCTCTCGCCGTCCACATGGGTGATGAAGTCGCCCGCCTCGATCCCCGCGAGATCGGCGGGCGTGCCGTCCATCGGCGAGACCACCCTGATAAAGCCGTCTTCCTGCGTGACCTCGATGCCGAGCCCGCCGAATTCGCCGCGCGTCTGCACCTGCATGTTCTCGGCATCCTCGGGCGAGAGATAGCTGGAATGCGGGTCAAGCGAGGTGAGCATCCCGTTGATCGCCGCCTCGATCAGCTTTTTGGTGTCCACATCCTCGACATATTGCGCGCGCACCCGCTCGAATATTTCACCGAACAGGTCAAGCTGCTCATAGACCGAGCTTGACCGACCTTCCTGCGCCACCAGCGGTCCGGTCACCTGCGTTGTCAAGACCGCCCCGGCCATGATGCCGGCGGCTGTGGCCATCAGGAGTCTCTTCATCTCTCAACCTTCCTTGTTGGTTCGGAACCACGCGAGCGGGCCCTGGGGTTCATTGTCTTGCCGGAACCTGATATAGTGCGTTTCGCTGCAAGTGGCACCCCCCGTTCGGGCGCGGCGCCGCGCATGTCGCCCCCCGCAGCCCAAGCCATCCCTGGCAGCACCAGCGCCAGCGCCGGACAAGCGGCGGCAAGCCTCATGCCAGAAGGCTCCGCCCGGTCATTTCCTTCGGCTGTTCCAGCCCCATCAGGTCGAGCACCGTGGGGGCGAGATCGGCCAGCCGCCCGCCCGTGCGCAGCCCTGCGCCCGCAGGTCCGCCGACGAGGATCACCGGCACCGGGTTGGTCGTGTGGGCGGTATGCGGCCCGCCGGTCTCGGGATCGACCATCACCTCGCAGTTGCCATGATCCGCCGTCACGATCATCGCGCCGCCTGCCTGCTCCAGCGCCGCGACCGCCCGGCCAAGCCCCGCATCCACCGCCTCGCAGGCGGCGATGGCGGCGCGCAGATCGCCGCTATGGCCCACCATGTCGGGATTGGCGTAGTTGACCACGATGAGATCGTAGCCCTCGGCAATCGCGCCGCAAAGCTGATCCGTCACCTCGCCCGCCGACATCTCGGGTTGCAGATCATAGGTTGCCACCTTGGGCGAGGGGGCCATGTAGCGATCCTCGCCGCGCTCGGGCTCTTCGCGCCCGCCGTTGAGAAAGAAGGTGACATGGGGGTATTTCTCGGTCTCGGCCAGGTGGAACTGTCGCAGGCCCTGTTTCGACACCCATTCGGCCAGCGTGTTGACGATGACGCGCGGCGGAAAGACCGTCTCGAAAAGCGGGTTCAGCGCCTCGGAATACTCCACCATGCCAAGGCGCGCGCCCCAGTCGGGCATGGTGTCGCGCGCAAAGCCGGTAAAGGCGGGATCGGCCAGCGCGCTGAGGATCTCGCGCGCCCGGTCGGAGCGGAAGTTGAGGCAGAAAAGCCCGTCGCCGGGGGCCACGCCCGCATAATCGCCGATCACCGTGGCGGTGATGAACTCGTCTGTTTCGCCGCGCGCATAGGCGTTGGTCACGGCCATGCGGGCGTCGTGTGTGCGCAGTCCCTGCGCTGATGCAATCGCCCGATAGGCCTCCTCGACCCGCTCCCAGCGGTTGTCGCGATCCATGGCGAAATAGCGGCCCGTGACGGTGGCGATGCGCGTGCCCTCGGGCAGCATCGCGCCCAGCCGTTCCAGATGGGTGCGCGCCGATTTCGGGGCCACGTCGCGCCCGTCGGTGATCGCGTGCAGCACCACCGGCACGCCCGCCGCATGGATCGCCCGCGCGGCGGCGGCGATATGGGTGATATGGCCATGCACGCCGCCATCCGACACGAGGCCCAGCAGGTGCGCCCGCCCGCCGGTTTCCTTCAGCCGCGCGATGAAGGCTTGCAGCGCGTCCATGCGCGCGAAACTGCCATCCTCGATCGCAAGGTCGATCTGGCCCAGATCCATCGCCACCACGCGGCCCGCGCCGATATTGGTATGGCCCACCTCTGAATTTCCCATCTGCCCCGTGGGCAGGCCCACATCCGGCCCGTGGGCGATGAGTGTGGCGTGCGGACAGGTGGCCGTCAGCCGGTCCATGGTGGGGGTGTGCGCGAGGTGCGGCGCGTTGGCCTCGGTGGCCTCGCTCAGGCCCCAGCCGTCTAGGATGCACAGGACAACGGGTCTGGTCATGGGGTCTCCTGCCTTGATCGCGGAACCTTCTAGCGCCCCGGACGGGTGGAGGAAAGCGGAGATGGCGCAATATCGCCGCCCGGCTGCGCCTTGCCATTGGACGACCGGGCGTGTCCGGTCTCTTTGGCGGGGGCGGTGATGGCGGGATCTTCAAGGAGGCGCTGCAGATATGCCCCATAGTCATTCTTGCCGAACAACGCGGCCCGCGCCCCGAGGCAGCCGGCGTCGATCCAGCCCTTGACATAAGCGATCTCGTCCGGGCTGCCGGTCTGCTGGCCCTGGCGGTTTTCCAGCGTGCGCACGAAATTGCCCGCATCCAGCAGCGAGCCATGGGTGCCGGTGTCGAGCCAGGCATAGCCGCGGCCCATCAGCTTCACGTCCAGCGTGCCCTCGTGCAGATACATCTCCAGAAGCGTCGTGATTTCCAGCTCACCACGCTCCGAGGGCCGCACCTGCCGCGCCCGTTCCGGCGCGCGATCGTCGAGGAAATAGAGCCCCGTCACCGCGTAGTGCGAGGGCGGCACGGCGGGTTTCTCGATGATCGCGGTCGCGCGGCCGCCGGCGTCGAAATCGACCACGCCGTATCGCTCGGGATCGGCGACCCGGTAGCCGAATACGGTTCCGCCCCCGGGCCGCGCATCGGCTTCGCGCAGCAGGTCGGGCAGGCCATGCCCGTAGAAGATGTTGTCGCCCAGCACNNGAAGGCCTGCGCCAGCCCGTCGGGCGAGGGCTGCACGATATAGGTCAGGTTCAGCCCCCACTGACTGCCGTCGCCCAGCACGCGCCTGAACTGGTCGCGGTCCTGCGGCGTAGTGATAACGGCGATCTCGCGGATGCCGGCCAGCATCAGGACGCTGATCGGGTAATAGACCATCGGCTTGTCATAGATCGGCAGAAGCTGCTTGCTGACCCCCAGCGTGACAGGATAGAGCCGCGTGCCCGAGCCCCCGGCCAGAATGATGCCCTTGCGCGTGGTCATGTCCTGAAATCTCCCGCCTCTGCCAGAATGTCCTGCGGATGCCGGTTCCATTCCGGCAAACGGGTGCCAAACCCCCTGTTGCCTTACCGCAGCCGAAACGGTGATTCAATGGCGCGCGGGTGGGGGCGCGCTTTGGATCCGAAGCGCCGCGGGCGGCGCCTTCAAAGAGGCGTGAACGCAGCTGACATGGCTTGTTGCGGCGGGGCAGGGAGGGTATCAGGACTGGGAAGTCCGACCTTTTGTGCGAGAGGATCCCGCCATGTTTCATCGTTTTCGCCATCTCGTTCTCACCCTGGCGCTCGCCGTGCTGCCGATGGCCGCGCAGGCGCTCGGGCCGCTTGTCGATGCGGCCGGCCTGCGCGCCGCGATCGAGGCCGATGCGTCGGCCCCGGTGGTGCTCGATATCCGTGCGTCAGACGCCTATCAGCAGGGTCATGTCCCCGGTGCGCTCAACGCGCCTTATGGCCTCTTTCGCGGCCCTGCCGAGAACCCCGGTCAGCTTGTGTCCGAGGCGCATCTGACCGAGGTTCTGCGTGCGCTGGGGCTGACCAGAGATACCCCCGTTGTGGTGGTCCACCAGGGCACGAACCAGACCGATTTCGGCGCGGCGGCGCGGGTTTACTGGACGCTCAAATCAAGCGGGTTCGAGACGCTCGCCATTCTCAACGGCGGCATGAACGCCTGGGCAGAGGCGGGCGCCGCGCAGGAAACCGGCGCCGCGCCGCAGGTCACGCCTTCGGACATGACCGTGACGTTCTCGCATGAATGGCTGGCCACGCGCGAGGATGTGCAGGCCATCGTGGACGGGCGCGACAATGCGCAACTGATCGACGCGCGCCCCGAGGCGTTCTGGAAGGGCGAGACCAGGCACGCCGCCGCCGCCCGTCCCGGCACCATCCCGCAATCGCAATATTTCACCCATGACCGCTGGTTCGGCCAAAGCGAGCCGTCGCTGATCAAGCCCGATCTGGTGCGCCAACTGGCAGCAGAGAACGGGTTTGGTCCCGGCGACCGGCTGGTGAGTTTCTGCAATACCGGGCACTGGGCGGCGACCAACTGGTTCGCGCTGAGCGAACTTGCGGGAATCGAAGGCGTGCGGCTGTATCCCGAATCGGTGGTCGGCTGGTCCAATGCGGGGCTGGAGATGGCCAATGTGCCGGGGCTGTTCCAGAACCTGCTCGACAAGATCACCGGCAAGAACTGAGGCCATGACATGACCACGGCCAGCTTCGCGCCCGCAACCGCCAGCGCGCCGGGCCTTGTGCCGCGCGCCTTGATGCTGGCCCTCGTCGCGGCCCTGGTGTTCACGGTCGCGCTGCTGGCGGGGCCGCGTTCGGGGCTGGTTCTTCTGATCGGGCTGGGCTTTGGCCTCACGCTCGAGGGGTTCAACTTCGGCTTTGCCGGGCCGTGGCGGCGGATGATCCTGGAGCGCGACGCCTCCGGCCTTCTGGCGCAGCTTCTTGCCATCGCAATCATCGCCTGCGCCGCGCTGCCGCTGCTGGCCGCGAACGGGGCCGAGTTGAAGGGCGCACATGCCCCCATCGGCCTGGCGATGATCGGCGGGGCCTTTGTCTTTGGCGCGGCGATGCAGATCGTGCTGGGCTGCGGCTCGGGCACACTCGTGAACGCCGGGAGCGGCAATGCCATCGGCGCGGTGGCGCTGCCCTTCTTTGCCATCGGCAGTTTTGCAGGGGCCTATCACCTGAGCTGGTGGACGGCACTCGGCAGCCTGCCGGTGGTCGCGCTCGAGGGGGCGGGCGGCCTTGGCATCACGCTCCTGGGGCTGGCCGGGATCGCGGCGCTGGCGCTCATGCTCGGGCGCAGGGGCAGCCACCGCTTGCCCGCGCGCTACTGGGGCGCGCTGCTGGCGCTGGCGGCGCTGGGCATCCTGCATCTGGTGGTGGCGGGGCAGCCCTGGGGCGTGGTCTATGGCCTTGGCCTGTGGGTGGCCAAGGGCGTGGTGGCCGTGGGCGGCGATCTGTCCGGCTCGGTTTTCTGGTCGGCACCGGGCAACGCGGCGCAGGTCGAGGCAAGCCTTCTGACCGATATCACCTCGCTCACCGATCTGGGCCTGATCGGCGGCGCGGCGCTGGTGGCGTGGTGGCGGGCGGGGCTGGGCTCGCCGGTGGGTGTGCTGCCCCCGCGGGCCTGGGCGGCGGTGATCGTGGCGGGGCTGGTGCTTGGCTATTCGTCGCGGCTTGCCTTCGGCTGCAATATCGGCGCGTTCTTCAGTGGTATCGCCACCGGCTCGGCCCATGGCTGGGCGTGGTTCGTGGCGGCTTTTGCCGGGTCCTGGGCGGGCATCAGGCTGCGGCCGCGCCTCGGGCTGGAGGCGCGGCGATGAGGCGGGGGCACGTGACGCTTCTGGTGGCGCTCGGGGTGGGGGCGCTGCTTGTGCTCGACCGGGTGCAATCGCAGCCGCTCAATCCCTATGCCGCGCCGCCGATGATCGCGCTCGGCTCGGGGCTGGCGGCGACGGGCGCGCATTGTGCCGCGCCGCCACCCGTGGCGCGGTGAAGGGCGGTCGGTCTGAAGCGGGCGTTGGAGGAGAGCCGCGCATCGGCGGGCTGCGGCGCGGCGATCCGACGTCAGTTTGACAGAACTTTATCTATCCAAATCCGAAAAACATCACATCGAAGAGCAGGTTGCAGCCAAATCGCCGTGCCGGGGAGCGGCCCGGCGATGCGCGGCGGCGCGTTCCGCGCCTTTATTCCGCGCGGGCGCCTTTCCCGCCGCGCTACGGCTCCAGGAACCGGTTGGGATCGACGCTCTCGAACCCGTCGCGCACCTCGAAATGCAGCGCCGCCGCGCCGTCGCGGCGGATCTCGGCGATCTTCTGGCCGCGCGTGACCGTATCGCCCTTCTCGACGCTGAGCGCGCCCACGTTGGAATAGACGGTGAGCAGGCTGCCCGGATGGCGGATCACCACGATCGGGATGCCGTTGGTATCCTCGGTGATGGCCGCCACCGTGCCGGCATCGGCGGCCTTCACGGGCGCGCCGGGGCTGGCGGCGATGTCGATCCCGTCATTGCGCCCCCGCGCATAGTCGCGGATGATCGCGCCATCGACGGGCCGGACCATGCGCGCGCCGTCTGTCGGGGTCTCGGTCTTGCTCAGGTCTGGCGCGGCGATCGGTGCAACCGGCTCGGCGGCGGGCCGGGTCTCTTCTGCGGGCAGGGGCTGCGCGGCGCTCGGCGGCGTCGGCGTCGGCGACCCGGAGCCGGGCGGGGTGACGGCGACCGGGGCCGCCGCCGCTTCGCGCGGGGGGGGCGTCGCGCCGGGGGGCGCCACGGGAATCAGCAGATATTGCCCCTCGCGCACGGCGAAATCGGACCCAAGCCCGTTCCACTCGGCGAGGCTGCGCAGCGTCACGCCATAAAGCCGGGCGATGGAATAGGCCGTCTCTCCGCGCTCGACGCGGTGGCGCACCGGCTCTGCGCCGATCTGCGGGGTGGCGGCGGGGGCAAGCGTCGTGGTCTGCACCCGCTGTGCATCGGCGCGGGCGATGGCGCCGCCCGCGACCGAGGCGATATCCACGCCCGAGGGCGGCTGGATCGGCCCGCCCGCCGGCTCGGGGACACGGCGCGGAAGCGCCACTATCTCGCCTTCGCGCAGGATGTCGCCGGTCTGGATGCCGTTGAAGCGGGCAAGTTCCTCGGCATCGGCCCCGATGCGGGTGGCAAGCCGCGCCAGCGTGTCGCCACGCCGCGCCACCGCGACCTGGTAGCCGGGATAGGAGATGATGCCGCGCGCATCGGGTTGCGGGCGCGCCGTGGTGGCGGCGCGCGCGGCGTCGGCGGTGCTCGGTGCGTCGCCGAACGCCCCGCGCATGTCGATGTCGAGCGGCTTGCTGCAGGCGACAAGCCCCAGCGCCATCCCCGTGCCGATCGCCAGATGTCGCGCTACCCGTCGCATTCCCGATACTCCTTTTCCCTGCCTCGTGCCGTCGTCGCGCCTTGCCCGTGCGGGGTGTTACTCGTGGCGCCCCAGCCCTTCGACCAGAGGCACGAACCGCACGGGGCGCAGCTCGTCATAGTCGTAGCCGGTCTCGTGCCGGGTCACGCGAATGAGGTGCTGCACCGCGTCGGACTGGCCGACGGGCAGCACCATGATACCGCCGATCTTGAGCTGCGCCAAGAGCGGACCGGGCGGATCCTCGGCTGCCGCGGTCACGAGGATCCGGTCGAACGGGGCTTGTTCGGGCAGGCCAAAGCTGCCATCGGCGGTAAGCGCGATGATGTTGGCGAGGTCGAGCGCCGCAAAGATTTCGCATGCTTCGCGCACCAGCCGCTGGTGGCGGTCCACAGTATAGACGCGGCGGGCAAGCTGGCTGAGAATCGCCGCCTGATAGCCCGAGCCGGTGCCCACCTCGAGCACCTTGTCGCGCCCCGTCAGCCGCAGCGCCTGCGTCATCAGCCCCACCACCGAGGGCTGGCTGATGGTCTGGCCGCAGGCAATGGGCAGGGGCATGTCCTCATGGGCGCGGTCGGCGAAATAGCCGCGCACGAAGGGGCCACGGTCGATCCGCTCCATCGCGGCGAGCACGCGCGCATCCGTCACGCCGCGAGAGCGCAGAGCGAAAAGGAACTGCATCTTGCGTTCGGCGCTATGATCGGCCTTGTCGTTCATTCGATGGCTTTCAGCGCCTCCAGCGCGTCATGCGCGGTGAGGTCTGCGCGCATCGGCGTGACCGAGATATAGCCCTGAATGTTCACATCGGCATCCGAGCCGGGGCTTGTGGGTTGCTGCTGCTGCGCGCCCGTGACCCACAAAAACCGCCGCCCCGAGGGTGAATGCGCGGGTTGCACACCAAAGCCCATGTCGCGGCGAAAGCCCTGCCTTGCCGCGCGGATGCCCTTGACATCCGCCGCCGGGACGGGCGGAAAGTTGATGTTGTAGAAGATGCCGTAATCGTCGCGCGTCCACACGCCCTTGTCCAGAAGCCGGCGCAGCACCGGCAGGCCGTGCACGCGCGCGGCCTCGAACGGGTCGGGGGCGTCGCGCTGCGCGGGGCCGTAATACTGGCTGAGCGCCACCGCGGGCACACCCTGAAGCGCGGCCTCCATCGCCGCGCCCACGGTGCCGGAATAGACCGCGTTCTCGGCCGCGTTGTTGCCGCGATTGACGCCCGAGAGCACGAGATCGGGGCGGGCATCCTTCAGCACGTCGTGGAGCCCGGCCAGCACGCAATCGGCGGGGCTGCCCTCGGCGGCATAACGGCGCGGGGCCATTTCGCTGATCATCATGGGCCGGGTATAGGAGATGCAGTGGCCCACCCCCGATTGCTCGAAGGCGGGGGCCACGGTCCAGACCTCGCCGGCATCGCCCGCAAGCGCGGTGGCAATCTCTTCGAGCACGGCAAGCCCGGGTGCGTTGATGCCGTCGTCATTGGTGATGAGAATCCGCATGATCCTGCCCCTTTCGCTGGGGTCTGTGTAACCTGCCCGAGGGAGGGCAACAAGCGGCCTGCGCAGGATTGCTCTGGCCTGGGGCCGTGCCCTGCGCTAGGCAGAGGGCATGTTGAACTGTATCGAGCATGGTCAGCCGACCGACCGCCCCGGGTTGCTGATCGCGCACGGGCTTTATGGCTCGGCGCGCAATTGGGGGGTGATCGCGCGGCGGCTCTCGGACCGTGGCCGCGTGCTTGCCGTGGACATGCGCAACCACGCCGGAAGTCCCTGGTTCGACACCCATTCCTATCACGACATGGCCGCCGACCTGGCCGAGGTGATCGCGGCGCAGGGCGGGGACTGGGATGTGCTGGGTCATTCCATGGGCGGCAAGGCGGCGATGGTGCTGGCGCTCACCCGACCCGACCTGGTGAACCGGCTGATCGTGGCGGATATTGCGCCGGTTGCCTATGACCACAGCCAGATCCAGTATATCGAGGCGATGAAATCGGTCGATGTCAGCCGGGTGGAGCGACGCTCGGATGCGGGTGCGCAACTCATGCAGCGGGTGGACGATCCCGCGCTTGTGCCGTTCTTTCTCCAGGCGCTCGACGTGAAGCAGAAGCGATGGACGCTCAACCTCGACACGCTGGCCCGCGAGATGCCGAAAATCCTCGGCTTTCCCGATATCGCGGGCAGCTACGAGGGCAAGTGCCTGTTTCTCACCGGGGCAAAGTCGGGATATGTGCGCCCCGAGCACCGTGCCCGGATCAAGGCGCTATTTCCGAACGCGCAATTTGCCAGGATCCCCGGTGCGGGCCATTGGCTTCATGCCGACAGGCCGCGCGAATTCGAGGCGGCGGTGCGCGCGTGGCTCGGATAGCGCGCGGCGCCGCGATCCCGGCGGGCCGGGACCGCGGGATTGCTCAGCAGGGCACCGTGCGATAGGTGCCGTCGCCGTTGGCATAGGCGCATTGGTTGGTGCGCGTGTTGCGCGCAATCAGCGTGCCCGCCGCCGCGCCCGCGAGCGTCGAGGCGACCGTCCAGCCGGCATCGGCATCGAATGCCGCGGCCCCGAGCAGGCCCACGCCCGCGCCGATGGCCGCGCCGGTCATCTCACGATTGTTCGAGGTGTCCATGCACCCCGCCAGCGCCAGCCCGGCCAGCGCCCCGATGATCGTATTTCGTTTCATGTCTGTTCCTTTCCTGCCTGTTGCAAATATCGATACAGGGCTTGATATAATACGAAACGGCAAAACGCTCCCATGGGTTGCTTCCCCTCGGCAAGGAACCGCCGGTCGTGGCCGGGCGGCGCGGCGCCGTCAGCCTTGGGTCGGGTGGAATTTCCCGGCCGGCGAGAGGGTAAAGATCTCGGCCCCCGCGGCGGTCACGCCCACGGAATGTTCAAACTGCGCCGAGAGCGACTTGTCGCGCGTCACCGCCGTCCAGTCGTCATCGAGCACCACCGTTTCGGGGCGGCCGAGATTGACCATCGGCTCGATGGTGAAGAACATGCCTTCCTCGAGACGCGGCCCGCTGCCGGGACGCCCGTAATGCAGCACGTTGGGCGGCGCGTGGAACACGCGGCCAAGGCCGTGGCCGCAGAAATCGCGCACCACCGACATGCGATGCGCCTCCACATAGCTCTGGATCGCGTGGCCGATGTCGCCGAAGGTGGCGCCGGGGCGCACGGCCTCGATCCCCTTCATCAGCGCGTCATGGGTCACGTCGATGAGGCGCGCGGCCTTGCCCGAGGGACGGCCCGCCACGTACATCCGGCTCGTGTCGCCGAACCAGCCATCGACGATCACGGTCACGTCGATATTGAGGATGTCGCCCTCTTGCAGCATGTCGTTCTTGCGCCGCTTCTCGTAATCGCGCGAGATCGTCTCGGCCCCGCTCTTGGGGATGGGCGCGCCGGGGATGCCGTGGCAGACCACGTGATTGACGCTGATGCAGCTGGCGTGGCGGTAGCCCTTGTAGCCGATGGTGGCGGATTTGGCCCCGGCGGCGGCGACCTTTTCCTCGATCAGCGCATCGAGTGCCTCGGTGGTCTGCCCGACAAAGACATGGTCCGCCATCTCGTCGAGGATCTGCGCGGCGAGCCGCCCTGCCTTGTGCATACCGGCGAAATCCGCCGCCTCGTGGATGCGGATGCCGTCGCGCGTCTGTCTGCCGCGATGTGTCTCGTTCACGCCGTGCCTCGTCGTCTTGCCGGTTTTCCCTTACCTAGGCGCTTTTGTGCCCGAGGGCCAGAGGTCGCGTCAGCCGCGCGGCGCTTGGCGCGGCGGGCCGGAGGGGGCTTTCAAAGCGCGTGGCGCGGGCCTATACCGGGGCTGGTCGCAGGTCGCACATCAAGGAGGCTGCCATATGCCCAACCCCAGTGTTGCCATGCTCGTCATCGGCGACGAGATTCTGTCGGGGCGCACACGCGATGCCAACCTGCATTATCTCGCCAAAGAGTTGACGCGCGCGGGGCTGGACCTGCGCGAGGCGCGTGTGATCGGCGATGACGGCGCCGCCATCGTCGCGGCCGTTCGGGCGCTGAGCGCGGCCCATGACGCGGTGTTCACCTCGGGCGGCATTGGCCCCACCCATGACGACATCACCGCCGAGAACGTCGCCCGCGCCTTTGGCCGGCCCATCTCCGTGCGCGAGGACGCGCGCGCCATCCTTGCCGCGCATTATGCCGCGCGCGGGCAGGAACTGAACGAGGCGCGGCTGCGCATGGCGCGCATCCCCGAAGGTGCCACGCTCATCGAGAACCCGATCAGCGCCGCGCCGGGTTTCACCATCGAGAACGTGCATGTGCTGGCGGGGGTGCCGTCCATCTTTCAGGCGATGCTTGCCTCGGTGCTGCCGGGGATCACCGGCGGCGCGCCGCTTCTGTCGCAAAGCTATGAGATCCGGCGCGGCGAGGGCGATATCGCAGCCCCGCTGGGTGATCTGGCTTCGCGCTATCCGGACCTTTCCATCGGCTCTTATCCGTTCATCCGTGATGGCTGTTACGGGTCGAATATCGTGATCCGGGGGCATGACGGCGCGCGTGTCGATGCCGCCATGGCCGAGCTTTCGGGGATGTTCCCCGCATGATGCCCGATGCTGATACGCTGCGTGCGGCGGCCGAGGCGTCATGGCCTCCCGCCGCGATCCATATGCTTGGCCCGGTCACGCTGCGCGAGGGGCAGGGCGGCGGCAAGCGCGTGTCGGCGGCCACCGCGACGGGGCCGGTCACGGCGCAGGATGTCGCCCGCGCCGAGCAGGCCATGCGCGCGCGCGGGCAGGCACCGCTCTTTCAGGTGCTCGCGGGCGAGGGGGAACTCGATGCGATTCTGGCGGCACGGGGCTACGGGATCGTCGATCCGGTCAATGTGCTGGTCGCGCCGGTGGCCGGGCTTGTCGAGACGCGCCCGCCGCGTCTGACCACCTTTGCCGTCTGGGAACCGCTTGCGATCATGCAGGAAATCTGGGCCGAGGGCGGTATCGGCCCGGCGCGCCAGGCGGTGATGGAGCGCGTTCGCGGCCCGAAAGCCGGCCTTTTCGCGCGCCACGCCGACAAGCCCGCCGGCGCGGGCTTTGTCGCGGTTCACGATGGCGTGGCCATGGTGCACGCGCTCCAGGTGCGCGCGCACCACAGGCGGGCGGGCGTCGGGCGGCTGATGATGGTGCAGGCGGCGCTCTGGGCGGCGGATCAGGGCGCGGCGCATATCGCGGCGCTCTGCACCCGGGACAACGCGGCCGCGAACGGTCTTTTCGCCGCCATGGGATTTTGTGTCGCGGGGACGTATCATTACCGCGCAAAGGAGGAGTAAGCCATGACCGACAACCATACCGCCCTCGACCTGCCCGCAGTCGATCCATTGCCCGAGGCGACCGCGCGATATTTCGAGATTTGCGAGGAAAAGCTGGGGCTTGTGCCCAACGTGCTCCGCGCGCACGCTTTTGACATCGAGAAACTCGACGCCTTCACCGCGCTTTACAACACGCTGATGCTTGCCCCCTCGGGGCTGAGCAAGCTGGAGCGCGAGATGATTGCCGTGGTGGTCAGCTCGATCAATCGCTGCTGGTATTGCCAGGTGGCCCATGGCGCGGCGCTGCGCGCGCTTTCGGGTGATCCGGCCCTGGGCGAGGCGATGGTGATGAATTACCGCGTGGCCGATATTACCCCGCGCCAGCGCGCGATGCTCGATTTCGCGGTCAAGGTGACCCAAGCCAGCGCCACCATCGAGGAGCCCGACCGGCAGGCGCTGCGCGATCACGGGTTTTCCGACCGCGACATCTGGGACATCGCCAACGTGGCGGCGTTCTTCAACATGTCCAACCGCGTCGCCTCGGCCACCGGGATGGTGCCCAACCCGGAGTATCATTCGCAGGCGCGCTGAGATGGGCGGGCGGTTCGCGGTCCTTCTGCTCGGGCTTCTGGCTACGGGGGCCTGGGGGCAGGATCTGCCCCTGCCCGAGGGGGCCGAGCGCACCGCGGAGGTGATCCGCGAGGCCGGCACGGTTCACCTGCCTACCGGGCCGTTCGCCGGGGGCACGGTGCCGCGTCTGCGCGTCGATGGCCGCATCACGAGCCGCGCCTGGCGGCTTCCCGAACGGGGCCTTGGCACGCTCGAGCGGTTCGCGCCACTGCGCGACGCGCTGGAAAAGGCCGGCTGGGAGGTGGTGTTCGACTGCGCCGCCGAAGGCTGTGGCGGGTTCGATTTCCGCTTTGCCACCCCGGTGCTGCCGGCGCCCGCGATGTTCGTCAGCCTTTTCGATTACCGCTACCTTCTGGCGCGGCGCGGCGCGGACCATGCCATGCTTTTCGTCAGTCGCGCGGGCGAGCGCGTCTACGTGCAACTGACCCGTGTCGAGCCGGGCGCAGATGCAGCGCGCGAAACCGGGGCTGCGCCCGAGGCCGCAGGCGATCTGGCGGCGCAACTCGTGGCGCGGGGGCATGTGGTGCTTAACGGTCTCGATTTCTCTTCCGGGGCCGACATGCTCGGGCCGGGACCCTACGCCGAACTCGAGGCGCTGGCCCGGTTTCTGGCCGCCACCCCCGATGCGCGCATCGCCCTTGTCGGCCATACCGACAGCGTCGGCGGGCTGGCGCCGAACATCGCGCTCTCGCGGGCCCGCGCGGAGGCGGTCCGTGACCGGCTCATTGCCGCGCACGGGGTCGATGGCGCGCGCATCGAGGCGCATGGCGTGGGCTTTCTCGCCCCGGTCGCGCCCAACACGACGTTTGAGGGACGCGAGGCCAACCGGCGTGTGGAGGCGGTGTTGCTGGACTAGAGCGTCCCGCCGTTAGCCTGCGACATACCCGGCAGCCTTGAAGTAATTCCAGCACTCGTCGGGTGAGCAGAGGTCGCAGATCTTGGCGATTGCGTTGAACATGTCGGTGAAGGTGCGCGCTCCGATCCGGCGCAGGTGTGCTTTGAGTTTGGAGAATGCCATTTCGATCGGGGTGAAGGGCGTCTTGGAATTGATCCTGAGGATCAATTCAGCCCTGAACGGGCGGAGCCCCGGTTGAGATCGGGACTGTAGGGGTTGGAGGGATCGGGAAAGGCCCCAGTGGGGCGGTTTCCCCGAACAACGGAACAAGAACCGGCACCCTGCCGCGCGTATTGCTTTCTCCGCGTCGCCGGTTCTGTGCGTGGCGAGATTGTCCGGAATGACCACGGTTCCGGGTGAGGGTTCCGGCGCCAGAACCT
Source organism: Roseovarius sp. UBA6167 (assembly GCA_002428225.1). GTDB lineage: Bacteria > Pseudomonadota > Alphaproteobacteria > Rhodobacterales > Rhodobacteraceae > Roseovarius. The sequence continues at coordinate 35,325 of DIUD01000018.1, forward strand.
TTTCAACATAAGCGGCGAAGGCCGCGCCATCCATGGCCCCTTTGATCACCCAGGGGGCGATCATCGGCTCGGCGGTGCGGCCGGCGATGAATGTCTGGGTGCCCCATGAGCCGAAGGGGGCGTCCATGATCAGGCGGTGTCCGCAAGGGGCCCATCCCCGCTGCCGCGTCAGGTTCGTCTTCACGGATGTTTCATCAATAAAGACAACGCGTTCCGGATGCTTTGAGACGGCTGGAATACGGTGCTTGAATCAGTCTGCGCGCTGTCGCCTTACCTTGGCACGGCGGCGTTCGGTGGCAACCAGAGACTTTTTATACGTGTAGCCCAATTTGCGAAGTAACTTGCCGATGGCGTTGGGGTGCGCCCGAACGCGCGTTGCGTCGAACAGCGCTGCGCTCAGCTCGGGCATCGTGATGTCACCATCTTGCGCGATGATTTCGGCAAGGAAGGGCCGATGAGGGTCCAGCTTGCCCTTGCCTTTCGGTCGGCCCCGAGGGGCAGCCTCCGCCCGGCCTGTCCGCCGGATCGCAAGCGCCCATCGCGCTCCCGTGGCGGGCGAGAGCTTCAAGCGCAATGCCGCCGCGCGACCGCTTAACCCTTCCTCAATGTATCGCTGAAACCGCGCTCGAAGCGCCAATGGCAAAGATGCTGACATGATCCATCCTGCCAAACAGGTTGCATCACAAAATCATACCCGTGGGAATCCCCCCAATTCAGGTTGTGAGTGGGATGCTTTAGGTTCTGGCGCCGCAAGGCGTGGGGGTTCAAGTCTCTACACCTGCACAACTCTGATTTTACGGTGTTTTCTTGCATTTTGTCACCTTGGCCTCGTATTGCTCGCCTATAGCGCCGTCTCCAGCGGCACGCTCAGAGCAACTTTTCGAGCCGCCCTTCAGGCACCGCGGCTTGTGCGGCCTTTCGCGGGCTTGTCGGCGGGCGGATAGACGAGGCCGGCCGAGATCACCAGCTTGGCGGCATCCTCGATCGACATCTCGAGTTCGATCACGTCCTCTCGGGGAAAGAACAGCAGGAAGCCAGAGGTTGGATTGGGCGTGGTCGGCACGAAGACGCTCAGCAGGTCGCTGCCGGTCTGCGGCTTGAGATTGACCTCGCCGCGCGCCTCGGTCGAGATGAAGCCGATGGCCCAGATATCCTTGCGCGGATATTGCACCAGGCACGCCTTCTCGAAGCTGCGCTCGGACTGGGCAAAGACCGTCTCGGCGATCTGTTTCGCCCCCGAATAGATCGATCGCACCACCGGCATCCGGTTCACCAGCGATTCGGCAAAGCCGATCAGCGAGCGCCCGATCAGCCCCTTGGCGATCCAGCCCACCACAATCGTGAAGATCAGGAAGATGATGACGCCGATGCCGCGCAGATTGATGCCGATATACTGCTCAGGCTGATAGCCTGCGGGAATGAGCGGCAGAACCATCCCGTCCACCCAGCCCGCCACCGTCCAGATCAGCCAGAGCGTGAGGCCAACGGGTGCAATCACCACGAGACCGGTCAGGAAGCTGGCGCGCAGTCCCGACAGGCGCCGGGGCTTCTTCGGCTCTGGGGTCAACTCGTCGAAAGGCGTGTTCATTTCAAATCCGTCGCGCAGCCACGCAGCTATCTAGGCACGATATGTCTGCGCCACAATGACCGAATCGCGAACCCGCGCATATCGCTTGCGCCCGCCCGCGCGGGGCGCTATACGCGCGCTACTTCAAATCCGCAGGCATGGGCGGGCCGCCGGGGGAGACATCCCCGACTGTCCACCGGTTGAAGCGACCGCTTCTCATCCCGTGCCAGGGCGCAAACCGGAAAAGGAAACGACCATGGCTCTTCCCGAGTTCAATCTGCGTCAGCTGCTGGAAGCTGGCGTTCACTTCGGCCACCAGACGCAGCGCTGGAATCCCCGCATGGGCGAATTCATCTACGGCGCGCGCAACGGCATCCACATCATCGACCTGACGCAGACCGTTCCGATGCTCGACGCGGCGCTCAACGTCATCCGCGAGACCATCGCCAAGGGCGGGCGGGTGCTGTTCGTCGGCACCAAGCGGCAGGCAGCGCAGCCGATTGCCGAGGCGGCCGAGAAATGCGCGCAATACTACATGAACCACCGCTGGCTGGGCGGCACGCTCACCAACTGGCAGACCGTATCGAAATCCATCCAGCGCCTGCGCGAGATCGACGAGGCGCTCGAGAGCGGCGCCGAGGGCCTCACCAAGAAAGAGCGTCTCGGGATGGAGCGCGATCAGGCCAAGCTTCAGGCCAGCCTGGGCGGTATCCGCGACATGGGCGGTGTTCCTGACCTGCTGTTCGTGATCGACGTCAAGAAAGAGGCACTTGCCATCTCCGAGGCCAACAAGCTCGGCATTCCGGTCGTGGCCGTGGTCGATACCAACTGCGCGCCCGAAGGAGTGGATTACATCATCCCCGGAAACGATGACGCGGTGCGCGCCATCGCGCTCTATTGCGATCTGGCGAGCCGGGCCGCACTCGACGGCATGTCCGCGCAGCTCGGCGCCGCCGGTGTCGATCTGGGCGCGCTCGAGGAAACCCCGGTCGAGGAGGTGCTCGCCGAGATCACCGAGCCAGCCCAGGGCTGATCCGTCACGAAACCGTCACGGGGGCGGGGCTATCGCCCTCCCTGAGATCCGCTAGACTTTGAGGAGATCCCGCATGGCGATCACTGCTGCAATGGTAAAGGAACTGCGCGAGAACACGGGCGCAGGCATGATGGACGCGAAAAAGGCGCTGACCGAAACGGGCGGCGACATGGAGGCGGCCGTGGACTGGCTGCGCACCAAGGGCTTGGCCAAGGCCGCCAAGAAATCAGGCCGGACCGCCGCCGAGGGCCTTGTCGCGGTGCGCGTCGAAGGCGGCGTGGGCGTGGTGGTCGAGATCAATTCCGAGACCGATTTCGTCGCCAAGAACGTCGAATTTCAGACAATGGTGGCCGATGTGGCCAAGGCCGCAATCGGCGTGAGCGATCTCGAGGCGCTCACGGCGGCCGAGGCCGGCGGCAAGCCGGTGGCGGAGCTGATCACCGACAAGATCGCCAAGATCGGCGAGAACATGGCCTTGCGCCGCATGGCGCGGGTCGAGGGCAGGGGCGTCGTGTCCTATGTACACAATGCCGCGGCTGACGGCATGGGCAAGATCGGCGTTCTGGTGGCCTTTGACGGCGATGAGGGCTTTGCCCGTCAGATCGCCATGCATATCGCCGCCTCGAACCCTGCCGCCCTCGACGAAGCTGCTCTCGATCCGGCGCTGGTCGAGAAGGAGCGCCAGGTGCAGATCGACATCGCTCGCGAATCGGGCAAGCCCGAGGCGGTGATCGAGAAGATGATCGAGGGCCGGATGAAGAAATTCATGGCCGAATCGACCCTGCTTGGCCAAGCCTTCGTGATGAACCCCGATCTGACTGTCGAGGCCGCCGCAAGGGAGGCAGGCACCGCGATCACAGGCTTTGTGCGGCTCGAGGTCGGCGAGGGTATCGAGAAAAAGCAGGAAGATTTTGCAGCCGAAGTGGCCAAGGTCGCTCAGGGCTGATCACGCTGACGATCGGGATGAAGCGCCCCCGGTTTCGGGGATCTTCGCAGATATTCCCGGACAATAACGCATGATGCGAAGCACACAGTGCGTCCCCGAGGGGGCGCACCGCGTGAACCGGTCGCAAAATGGGGATGAAGCGACGATCAAAAGCACCGACTGCCCTCTCGACTATAAAGAGAAGCAGCCGGTATCCGGTAAACCGGAAAGGGAGAAACCCCTCAGAAAAACAGTGAGCTGGGTATCTCCCCGATGTCCCAAGCCCAAAAGCTACCACTCACGGAACAGGGGAACGATGACCTGTTGCGCCGCGCGAGGAAAGTCAGGGAATCCTTACCGAGAGGCAATCTTTTGCCCGGGCAATGAACTTTACCTGTCAAGAACGAAAATCTGGTTCTGAAAGGCCGCCTTCAGCACCGCTTGCGCCGTGGTTTCCACAGACAGCGCATGGCGGGCAAGGCGCAGATGTTTTTCGACCGTCACGGGCCTCAGCCCCATGAGAACAGCGATGTCCTGGATCGTCTTGCCATCGCTGACCCAGCCCAGAACCTCGCGCTGCCGGTCAGTGAGGGGGTGTTTGGGCGATTGGTAGGGCAGGGACAGGATGCAGCGATGCGCGATATTGTTGAGCGCAAGGATCGTCGCGCCGTCCGCCCGCCAGATCGCATCGACCTCCGCCTGCGTCATCTCGGCGTGTGCCGTCAGCGCAATCGCCGCCTTCATGCGCGGATGCAACGACTTGAAGCTGATGGAATAGCCCGCCGTGACACCATGCTTGCGGTTGAAGTCGATCACCGCGCGCTCCTCCAGGGTGAGATCATCCGTGGCAAGGCGTTCGTCGAGCAGCGACCAGGAACAGGCACCGTCATGATCCAGCGACCAGCGCAACATCGGCGCGTGGAAATAGAGCCCGCCCTGCACGAATCCTTCGATATAGGCGGGCGTGTGATTGGTCAGGACAATGAAATCGTCCGGGTTACCGAGCGACTTCGAGGTGCGGAACTGCGTGCAGCCATAGAGCAGCCTGTCGAACCCGTAATCGGCCATGGCGCGCGTGTGGACGTCCCACAACTCCTCGATGGTCGTGGCATCAAGCAGCCGGGTGACAGCCACCGGATCGATCATCCGGCGCGCTCCAGATGGCCGCGCATGGCGTCGATGGCAAGGAGATATCCTTGCGCGCCAAAACCACTGATCACACCGAGCGCAACCCTGGCGATATAGGAAATGTGGCGAAAGCTCTCGCGCGCGTGGACATTGGACAGGTGCAGCTCGATTGCTGGCACCTCCGCCGCGCTGATCGCATCCATCAACGCCACCGAGGTATGAGTATAGGCACCCGCGTTGAGGATGATGCCATCATGACGGCCCCGCGCGTCGTGGATCGCATCGACGAGCGCACCTTCGTGATTGCTCTGCGCAAAGTCGATGCGCAGACCATGGCTCTCGGCATGGGCGCGGCACATGGCCTCGATATCGGCCAATGTGGTGCGGCCATAGACCTCGGGCTGGCGCGTGCCGAGAAGATTGAGGTTCGGACCGTTGAGGATCAGAATGGATGTCATGCGAAACGCTCCTTCGTCGATGGAGATAAACCGCTTGCCGGGTTTCTGTCGAGGGGCAGCATGGGAAAAGTCGCCCGAAGGACGTATTCAACTCAACCGGCCAGTTCCATGATTTCAGGTTCTAATCTGATGCACGGACCGCACCTTTATCATTTGATATTACATAATACCGATTATGCGAATATCATTTTCCGGTGGCGTTCAGCGATAGCTTCGGTGTGACACCACCTGCATCCGCTGGTCCGGGCACGAATATTGCGGGCTCAGAGGATCGCGGCACGGCGCCACGATCACTCGCAGCCCCAGCCAGATTGCCAGCGCCGCGAACACCGCCCCGCCGACCGCCTGCCCGACGAGAACACCCTCGGGCCCCCAGATCATCCCGAACCAGACCGCAAACGGCCAGGTGCCGATCGTGTTGCGCCCCCAGTTGATCAGTGTCGAGTATCCCGGATGGCCGAGATTGTTGAAGGCCGCGTTGGAGACGAAGATCGCGCCGTTGAAAATCATGGCCAGCGCCAGCGGTCCCATGAACAGATAAAGCAGATCCCGCATCTCGCCAGTCGCATCGAACAGGTCCGCCACGGGCTCGCGCACAAGGAAGAGGAGCGCCGAGACCCCGAGAACGTAAATCGTCAGGAACCGAAGCCCCTCGCGGAACGTGCCCAGAACGCGGTCCATCCGCCCTGCCCCGAAATTCTGCGCAAAGATCGGACCGACCGCGCCCGACAATGCCAGGATCACCGCCGAGACGAACGGCACCAGACGGTTGATGACCGCCATGCCCGCCACCGCGTCCGAACCGTAGCGCGCCATTTCGCGGGTGACGATCGCCGCGCCGACGGGTGTTGCCACCGTGGCAAGCATCGCCGGCACCGCGATGCCAAGGGCCGTGCCCAGGTCGCGCCGCAGGCAAGGCAGGTCCGGCCAGCAGAACCCGCGATGATGCCGCTGCACCAGCCAGAGCGCCATGGCCGCCGTGACCAGCCGCGCCAGCACCGTTGCAATTGCCGCCCCGTCAAGACCAAGCCCAAGCGCAAAGATCAGGACAGGGTCGGCCACCCCGTTGACGAGGGCCCCCAGCAGCGACGGAGTCATCGCGTTGCGCGCGTCGCCATGGGCGCGCAGCACCGCAACCGCGACCATCGACAGCCCCGAAAGCGCGGTGGCCGGAAGGATGATCCACAGATAGCGCGCGGCTAGCGCCGCTACCTCCCCCTCCGCCCCGATCAGGCCGAGAAGGAAATGAATGTTCGGCAAGGCCAGAATCGGCACCAGCGCGCCGAAACCGACCGCCACCACCGCAGCGCTCGCGGCGTGTTCGGCGGCCAGGCGTTTGTCGCCTTGCCCAAGTCCCCGCGCCACGAGCGCGCCCGCCGCGATCGACAGGCCGATATTCATCGCGCTGGCAAAAAACATCACCACCCCGGCATAGCCCGCTGCCGCCGCGAGCTCCGCCTGCCCCAGCATCGAGATGAAAAGCACGTCGATCAGATCGACGGCAAAGATCGCCGCGATGCCGAGGCTCGACGTGACGGACATGACCGTGACGTGCCGAAAGAGACTGCCTTGGGTAAACTGTGCGCCGGTATCGGTCAGGGCCATGTGCTGCTCCGTAGTGCTTCACGGGGAGATAGGCGCGCCGGTCGGTGTCGCCAAGCCGCGGGCAGACACACGACCTGTGCGAAAATGTCATGTCGCGGCGGCGGCAGGATGGACGATGCCTGCGCTCGCCTCCTGCCGCAGGAAGACCGACGTAACCGCCGCCGATAATGGCAAGCTCGGCGCTCTCGAACGCATGAGTATTTGCCCGGGTTGGCGCCACCTCCTGCCGTGATCAGAAAAACGCCTGAAGCCCGGTCTGCGCCCGCCCGAGGATGAGCGCGTGGACGTCATGCGTGCCTTCGTAGGTGTTGACCGTCTCGAGGTTGACCATGTGGCGAATGACCTGAAATTCCTCGGAAATCCCGTTGCCGCCATGCATGTCGCGGGCGTGGCGCGCGATCTCGAGCGCCTTGCCGCAATTGTTGCGCTTGATGAGGCTGATCATCTCGGGCGCGGCATTGGCCGCATCCATCAGCCGTCCGACCCGCAGGCAGGCTTGCAGGCCAAGTGCGATTTCGGTCTGCATATTGGCAAGTTTCAACTGAAAAAGCTGCGTCTGTGCCAGCGGGCGATTGAACTGCCTGCGATCCAGCCCGTATTGCCGCGCGGCATGCCAGCAGAACTCGGCCGCGCCCATCACCCCCCAGGCGATGCCGTAACGGGCCCGGTTCAAACATCCAAAAGGCCCTTTAAGCCCTTGAACATGAGGCAAAAGCGCCGTTTCCGGCACCTCCACGCCCTCCATCACGATCTCGCCCGTGACCGAGGCGCGCAAGGACAGCTTGCCCTCGATCTTGGGCGCGCTCAGCCCCTTCATGCCCTTTTCGAGCACGAAACCCCGGATCTTGCCGTCATGCGCTTCGGACTTGGCCCAGACCACGAAAACATCGGCAATCGGGCTGTTGGATATCCACATCTTGTTGCCCGTCAGGCGATAGCCCCCGTCGATGCGCACGGCGCGGGTCTTCATGCCCGCGGGATCGCTGCCGGCATCGGGCTCGGTCAGGCCGAAACAGCCGATCAATTCACCGCTGGCCAGGCCGGGCAGGTATTTGCGGCGTTGCTCCTCGGAGCCATAGGCATAGATCGGATACATCACCAGCGAGGATTGCACGCTCATCATCGAGCGATACCCCGAATCGACCCGCTCGATCTCGCGCGCGACAAGGCCGTAACTGACGTAATTGCTGCCAAGGCCGCCATATTCCTCGGGAATTGTCGCGCCCAGAAGGCCCATCTGCCCCATTTCCCGGAAGATCCCCGCATCCACCCGCTCTTCTCGAAAGGCCGCGATTACGCGCGGTTGCAGAACCTCCTGCGCGAAGGTTCGCGCGCTGTCCGCGATCATGCGCTCCTCTTCGGTGAGCTGGTCGGCAAGCCGGAAGGGGTCGCTCCACTCGAACGTGTCAAGGTCCGGTGCATCCTTGGCGCGCAGGGTCGGGGATTCTACGGTCATTGTCGCCTCATTGTCGGAATTTAAGAAGTCCGGCGCAGGATACACTGGAAAAACCGGGCGGAATAACGATAATCGCACGCAGCTCCATGAGATTTTCACAAGTATGAGCCTGCCCCGACGCCTTCTCCCCTCGATTTCCGCGCTGCGCGCGCTGGAGGCGCTTGATCGCCTTGGCAGCGCGACAGCGGCGGCAAGGGAACTGGCACTTACGCAAAGCGCGGTCAGCAGGCAGTTGAAATCATTGGAGGAACAGCTTGGCGTCTCGCTGTTTTCACGGCAGGGAAGGCAGATCGCCCCGACGCCCGAGGCGGCGGCCTATGCGGCCAGGGTGCGGAACGCCTTGCAGCAGATCGCGCAAGGCTCGGTCAAGCTGACGAGCAATCCGGCCGGCGGCAGCCTCAGTCTTGCGATCCTGCCGACCTTTGGAATGCGCTGGCTGGTGCCGCGCCTGGCCGAGTTCGCCCGCCTGCACCCGGAAGTGACGATCAACCTTTCCACCCGGTTGAAGCCGTTTAACTTTGCCTCGGAACAATTTGATGCGGCGATACATTTCGGAAAAGCAGATTGGCCGGGAACGGCCGCCCTGCGGCTCAGGAGCGAGGCGGTCCTGCCGGTCGCCGCGCCTGATCTTCTCGCCCGATACGGGCCGCTCACGCGCGCGGCGGACGTGCTGCGCCTGCCGCTTCTGCATATCGAAACCCGGCCCCATGCCTGGAGCGAATGGCTCGCGGCGCATGGGATTGACGAGGCGCGGCCGGGCGGCACGATACATGACCAATTCTCAACAATCACGCAAGCGGCCCTGCACGGCCTCGGCGTGGCGCTGCTGCCTGATTACCTCGCGGAACAGGATCTTGCCACGGGCCGCCTTGCCGTGGTCTGGGGCGGCAGGACGCTGATGAACGGCGCGTATTACCTTGTCTGGCCCGACGCGGCCGCGCGCGACCCGGCGCTCGTGACATTTCGCGACTGGCTGGCAAGGCAGGCCGAGGATGAAGACCCCCTGCCCCGTTGATCGCAACCGGCAGGCTTAACCGAGCGCGTAGCCTGCCCCGCGCACGGTGCGCAGCGGATCCTCGCCACCGTGCTGGCAAAGCGCCTTGCGCAGCCGCCCGATATGCACATCCACGGTGCGCGTATCGACGTAGATATCGCGGCCCCAGACCCGGTCGAGCAACTGCTCGCGCGACCAGACGCGGCCCGGCTTTTCCATGAAGGTCGTGAGCAGGCGAAACTCGGTCGGGCCAAGCTTGAGCGGCCTTTCGCTGCGCGTCACCCGATGGGTTTCGGAATCGAGCACGATATCCATGTATTCCAGCCGCTCGCCCACGCTTGCGGGCCGCGTGCGGCGCAGTTGCGCGCGCACGCGCGCCATGAGTTCCACTAGCGAATAGGGTTTGATAACATAGTCATCGGCGCCGGTTTCCAGCCCGCGCACGCGGTCCACCTCCTCGCAGCGGGCCGAGAGCATGATGATCGGAATGGCGCGCGTCTCCGAGCGGATCTTGAGCTGGCGGCAGACCTCGATCCCCGATACATTGGGCATCATCCAGTCGAGCACGATGATGTCGGGCGGCATTTCCGCCACCATCATCAATGCCTCTTCGCCGTTGCTGGCGGTCAGCACGCGAAAGCCGTCCGCTTCGAGATTGTAGCCGAGAACCTCCCGCTGGGCAGGCTCGTCCTCGACCAGAAGCACGGTGGGTTGATCGGCGGGCATCGGTTATGTCCTTCGTTCAGGAGGGAGCGATGGAGGGGTCGGTCGAGGTCTTGTCGGCCTTGGGGCGCGGCTCGTCCGGCATCTTGCCGGTGACGAGATAGATCACCTGCTCGGCCACCGAAGTGACCAGATCGCCCATCCGCTCGATATTCTTGGCGATGAAGTGCAGGTGCATACAGGGCGTGATGTTGCGCGGGTCTTCCATCATGAAGGTAAGGAATTCGCGGAAGATGGCATTATACATCTGGTCCACGTCCTCATCGCGGTTGATTACCTCATGGGCAAGATCGGCGTCGCGCTGGATATAGGCGTCCAGCACGTCCTTGAGCATCTCCTCCACCTCGCGCGCCATGCGTCGCAGAGCGGCAGGCGAGCCGTTGACGGGTGCCATGCTCGACAGCACCGAGGTCCGCTTGGCGATGTTCTTGGCATAGTCGCCGATCCGCTCGAGGCTGGCGGAAATCTTGATCACGGTGAGCACAAGCCGCAGGTCATTTGCCGTCGGCGCGCGAAGAGCGAGCAAGCGCGCGGCCTCTTCGTTGATTTGCTCTTCGAGCGCGTCGATGGCGCGGTCGCGGTTGCGCACTTCTTCGGCCAACTCGTCGTCGCGCGTCTCGAGCGAGCGCGCGGCATCCGAGATCGCGCGCTCGACCATGCCACCCATCTTCATGATCTGGGCCTGGATGGCCTCCAGATCCCGGTCAAAAGAAGAAACGATATGCTGATGATCGGTCATGTCTGATCCTTGCCTCATCCGATTCGGCCGGTGATATAGCTTTCGGTGCGCGAATCCCTGGGGTTGGTGAAAATCTGCGCGGTATCGCCGAATTCGACGAGATCGCCCAGATGGAAAAACGCGGTTTTCTGACTGACGCGCGCGGCCTGCTGCATCGAGTGGGTGACGATCACCACCGAATATTCCTGCCGCAACTCGTCGATCAGTTCCTCCACCTGCGCGGTGGCGATGGGGTCAAGCGCCGAGCACGGCTCGTCCATCAAAAGCACCTCGGGCGCGGTGGCGACGGCGCGGGCGATGCACAGGCGCTGCTGCTGGCCCCCCGAGAGGCCGGTGCCCGGCTCTTGCAGCCGGTCCTTGGCCTCGTCCCAGAGCGCGGCACGGCGTAGCGATTTCTCCACGATCACGTCGAGATCGGCCTTGCTGCGCGCAAGCCCGTGGATGCGCGGGCCATAGGCCACGTTGTCGTAGATCGACTTGGGGAACGGGTTGGGCTTCTGGAACACCATGCCGACCTTGGCGCGCAACTGAACCGGGTCGATGCGCTTGTCATATATGTCGGCCCCGTCGAGCGTGATCTTGCCGGTCACGCGGCAGATGTCGATGGTGTCGTTCATCCGGTTGAGACAGCGCAGGAAGGTGGACTTGCCACAGCCCGACGGGCCGATGAAGGCGGTCACGGTGTTGTCGAGGATATCGACATCCACCCCCTTGATGGCCTCGGTCTCGCCGTAGAACACATGCACGTCGCGGGCCGAGAATTTCACTGTGTTGTTGTCCACCGATCTCTCCAGTGTGGGCGTATCATACATCGGGCTGTCCTCTCGGGTCCGGGTTACCATTTGCGCTCGAACTTGCTGCGCAGATAGATGGCGACGGCGTTCATCGTGATCAGGAAGGTCAGCAGCACCAGGATAGCAGCGGATGTGCGGCTGACAAACCCGCGTTCGGGACTGTCGGCCCAGATGAAGATCTGGGTGGGCAGGGCGGTGGCGCTGTCAAACGGCGACGACGGTGCCGAGGTGATGAAGGCGTTCATCCCGATCAGCAGCAGTGGCGCGGTCTCGCCCAGGGCCTGCGCCAGCCCGATGATCGTGCCGGTAAGGATGCCGGGCATCGCGAGCGGCAGCACATGGCCGAACACCACCTGATGCCTGGAGGCCCCCACGCCAAGCGCCGCCTCGCGGATCGAGGGCGGCACCGCCTTGAGTGCCGCGCGCGTGGCGATGATGATGGTCGGCATGGTCATCAGCGCAAGCGTCATCCCCCCTACGATCGGCGCCGAGCGCGGCATCCCGAGCCAGCCGATGAACACCGCCAGCGCGAGCAGGCCAAAGACAACCGAGGGCACGGCGGCGAGGTTGTTGATATTGACCTCGATGAGATCGCTCCATCGGTTTCTGGGGGCGAATTCCTCCAGGTAGATCGCCGCGCCGATCCCGAGCGGGAACGAGATCAGAAAACACACCAGCAGCGCCCAGAACGACCCCACCAGCGCGCCCTTGAGACCCGCAAGCTCTGGAAAGCGCGAATCCGCGTTGGTGATGAGGCCCCAGTTGATCGGCTGGCTGATCTTGCCCGCCGCGTCGAGCGCGTCGAACCAGGCGATTTCGCGATCGTTCACGCGGCGCAACTGTTCGGGCGTCTCGCGTTTCACAAGACCCTTGGCCAACTGGTCGAAAGGGTCCGAAACAGGAACCCTGAGCGTCACGGTCTGACCGATGAGCGAATGGTCGGCCGCCACCATGTCGCGCAACTGGAACTGCGCGCCGTTGGAAAACACATTTTGCAGGCGGCGCAACTCGGCGCGCCCCTCGACATCGGGGAATTCCTCTTGCAGGCTCGCCAGAAGCACCTCGCGGAACCCGCCGCGCGGCAGCTTTTCAACGGAAACCTCCGCTGGGTCCACATAGACCTCGATGGTGATATGGGTCTGGACGAAGGCCTTGTAGCCCGTCACCACCAGCGAGGCGATGAGGATGAAGAGCATCAGCGCGGCAAAGCTGATCGCGGCAAGGCCGAGGCCCTGAAGCACCACCTGCTTGCGGTTGCGCCGTTTCACGAGGTCGGAACCAGCGCCTGCGAACGGGGTTTCCTGTGCGGAGAGATCGGTCATTGGCCTAATCCTCAATCGTAGGCTTCACGGTATTTGCGCACGATGCGCAGCGCGAATACGTTGATCACCAGCGTGACGAGAAACAGCATCATCCCGAGCGCGAAGGCGGCAAGCGTCTTGGGGTTGTCGAACGAGGTATCGCCGATCAGCAACGTGACGATCTGAACGGTGACGGTGGTCACGCTGTCGAGCGGGTTGATCGTCATCTTGGCGATGAGACCCGCCGCCATGACCACGATCATCGTCTCGCCGATGGCGCGGCTCACCGCCAGCAGGATACCGCCGACGATGCCGGGAATTGCCGCCGGAAACAGCACGTTGAGCATCATTTCCGCCCGCGTCGCCCCCAGCCCGAGCGCCCCGTCGCGCAGGCTCTGCGGCACCGCCGAGAGCGCGTCATCGGCAAAGGACGATATGAACGGGATCAGCATGATCCCCATCACGCCGCCCGCGGCAAGCGCGATATTGGGCGAGACCTCGATGCCGATGGCCGCGAAGAAACTGCGCATCGCCGGGGCCACGACAAGGATGGCGAAAAAGCCATAGACCACGGTGGGCACGCCCGCGAGGATCTCGAGGAAGGGCTTGGCGACGGCGCGGAACCGCTTGGGCGCGAATTCATTGAGATAGATCGCGGACATGAGACCCACCGGCACCGCGACAAAGAGCGCGATGACGGTGATCACCAACGTGCCAAGCATCACCGGCAACCAGCCAAACGCGCCAGCGGCCGCAACCTGATCCTCGCGCAGCGGGATCTGCGGCTCCCAATTGGTGCCGAACAGGAACTCGGTCACCGGAACCTTGGCAAAGAAACGTGCCGTCTCGAAAGCCAGCGACGCGACGATCCCGATGGTCACGAATATCGCCACGACCGAACAGAAGATCATCAGCCCGGAGATGATCCGCTCGACCCCGTGGCGCGCGCGGAACTCGGCCGCGACCTTGCGGCGGCTGAACACGATCAGCGTCAGCGACAGCACCAGAACGATGACCAGAAGCAACTGATCGGCGCGCGCATTGAGCGCAAGATACCGCTCTGCGGCGTCGAATTTCCACTGCTCCGGCGTGCCGAACACCGCCCCGCGCGACAGCGACTTGATCTCCGCCACGATGAGCTGCACCTCGCCGGTGCCAAGACCGTCCAGACGCTCGGAAATCCCGCCCTTGAGAGCCGCATCAATCACCGGCCCCTGAAGAACCACCCACAACAGTATGAAAACAAGGACCGGCACAAGCACGGTCAGAAGCGAATAAAACCCGTGAAAGCCTTCAAGCGAGTGAAGCCGGGCACCATCGGCGCGCATGGCAGAGGCGGCCTGCCGGTTCCACAGATAGCCCGCGATGGCCAGCACGAAGAGACAGAGAAAGGCGGCGGTGGTCATGGCATGGTCTTTCGGGAAGGAAAGGAAACCGCCCGGCGAAAGGGCCGGGCGGTCATGGGTCTGATCCAGCTTATGACTGGGGAGCCGCCATCGGTTCACCTTTGATTACGGCCTGCTGCGTCTTTTCACGCACATCTTCAGGCAGCACGACCATGCCGCGCTCGGACAGATAGCCGCCCGGCTCCATCGCGTCATCGGACATGTATTCCTCGATGAACTCCTGAAGGTTCGGGATCACGCCGCGATGCGCGTTCTTCACGTAGAAGTAAAGCGGACGCGAGATTGGGTAGGAGAAATCGCCGATCGTGTCGCCCGAGGGCGCGACGCCGTTGATGTTGACCGCCTTGAGCGCATCGAGGTTCTCATAAAGGAACGAGTAGCCAAAGATGCCCATGGCGTTCGGATCGGCATTGAGGCGCTGAACGATCAGGTTGTCGTTCTCGCCCGCGTCGATAAAGGGACCGTCCTGACGGATCAGCGAGCACTTTTCCTTGACGGCGGTCTTGTAGGCGTCGCCATCGGCCTGCTTGAGCGCCTTCATCGCCGGGCGCGCTTCACAGCCGGGATGCATGGCCAGTTCCACGAATGCGTCGCGCGTGCCCGAGGTCGGCGGCGGGCCATAGGCGAGGATCGCGATGTCGGGCAGGCTGGCGTCGATGTCGGACCATTTCTTGTTGGGATTGGCGACCCAGCCATCGGCGGTCGGCACTTCGGCGGCCAGCGCAAGGAACACCTGCTCCAGCGTCAGATCCCAATCGTTGGGCGCGGCGCGCGAAATCGCGATCGACAGGCCGTCATAGCCGATCAGCGCCTCGGTCACGTCGGTCACGCCGTTCGCGACGCAGAGATCCCATTCCGACGCTTTCATCGCGCGCGAGGCGCCGGTGAGGTCGGGATGTCCTTCGCCGATGCCGCCGCAGAAAATCTTCATGCCGCCGCCGGTGCCGGTCGATTCGACGATGGGCGAGGGCGCGCCGGTGTTGTTGGTAAACTGCTCGGCCACGGCCTGAGTGTAGGGGAACACGGTTGAAGAGCCGACGATGCGGATCTCGTCGCGCGCCTGCGCGGCTGTTGCGGCCACTGCGGCAAGGGCAGCAGCGGAAACGGTGGTTTTCAGAAGGGTCATGGATAGCTCCCTGAGTACGGTTTCATGACGGCCGCGAGGGTGCGGCCTGTCGGCCCCCCTGCTAGGCGGTTTAAGCAACGCTTCTGTTACATTTTTATAACGATTTTATGACAGACTATAGATTGGGGACGAAAAAGCGGTCTCACCTGGTCCAGCGCGGCAGGATCACGGTAAATGTGCTGCCCTTCCCCGGCTCCGACGCGATCCGAAGCCGCCCGCGATGGCGGTTGACGATATGCTTGACGATGGCAAGGCCAAGCCCGGTGCCCCCCATCGCGCGCGAGCGATGCGTATCGACGCGATAAAACCGCTCGGTCAGGCGCGGGATGTGCAGCGGGTCGATGCCGGGGCCATGATCGCGCACGCTGGCGACGATGGCAGGCACCCGAAGCGTGGCATCGAGCGCGTGGCTCTCCAGCGTGATCTCGACACGGTTGCCCGTGCCGCCATATTTGATCGCGTTCTCCAGCAGATTGGTAAAGACCTGCTGCAATTGGTCGGCATTACCGGGAACGATCAGCCCCGGCCCGCTCTCGAACTGCACGGCGCAGTCGTGCTCTCGCGCCAGAGGCCGCAACATCGTCATGACCGTGCCCATGATGGCGGCCAGATCGACCGGCTCGCGCGGGCGCACACGCTCCTCGCCCTCGACCCGGCTCAGCGACAGAAGGTCATGCACCAGCCGCTCCATCCGCGCCGCCTCGCGCGCCATGATGCCCAGAAAGCGGTCGATCGCGGCCTGATCGTGGCGGGCGGGACCTTGCAGCGTCTCGATGAATCCCATCAGCGAGGTGAGCGGCGTGCGCAACTCGTGGCTGACATTGGCGACGAAATCGCGGCGCATCTGCGCGGCCTGCTCGCGCTCGGTCAGGTCCTCGAAAGAGACCAGCACGCCGCGCGCCGCGGCCCCTGCATCGACATGCGCCACATGCACCTGAAAGGTGCTGTCGCGGCCCCCTTCCGATGTGAGGAAGACGGTGCGCCGCGCTTGCCCGTCGCGCGCCGTCTGCTCGATCGCCTCGAGCACGTCGGGCTGGCGCAGCGCGGTCAGGAAATGCCGCCCCTCGATCCCCTGCCCCAGCATCTCGCATGCTGCCGCATTGGCGGCATGGATGCGCTCGTCCGGCCCGATGAGCAGCGCCGCAAAGGGCATTCCCGCCAGGACCGAGGCAAAGCCCTGCATCGCCCGTCAGACCGGCGTCAACCCGGCGCGAAACCGGCGCATGTTCTTCTGGTAGTTTTGCGCCGAGGCCCGCAGGCGGGCAATCGCCGCATCGTCGAGCGCGCGCACGACCCGCCCCGGCGCTCCCATGACAAGGCTGCCATCGGGGATCTCCTTGCCCTCGGTGACGAGCGCGCCCGCGCCGATGAGGCAATTGCGCCCGATCCGCGCGCCATTGAGCACGGTCGCCCCCATCCCGATGAGAGAATTCCCGCCGATGGTGCAGCCGTGCAGCATCACCTTGTGGCCGATGGTGCAGCCCGCCCCGATCACAAGCGGATAGCCCATGTCGGTATGCATCACCGTGTCTTCCTGGACGTTCGTGCCCGCGCCGATATGGATCACCTCGTTGTCGCCGCGCAAGCACGCGCCGAACCAGACCGAGGCCCCGGCCTCGAGCACCACCTTGCCGATCACATTGGCATCGGGGGCGACCCAGCTATCGGGGTCGATCTTCGGCGCGTGGCCGTCAAGTGCGTAGATGGTCATTGCATCTCCTCGAATTCGGCGTGCAGCGCACGCACATGGTCAGTGAGCCAGGGTTGCTGCGTCCGGCGCAGCCGCGCCGCCTCGATGATGGTTCCGAGCCGCGCCTCGGTTGCGTCAAGATCCTCGTTGACCAGCACGAAATCATAGCCGTCCCAATGGCTGATCTCGTCCCAGCTCCTCTGCATCCGTCGCGCGATCACCTCGGGCGCATCCTGCCCGCGCTCGCGCAACCGCCGGTGCAGCTCGCGGATCGAGGGCGGCAAGAGGAAAATCGACAGCGTATGCGCACCAAGCGCCGAGTTGCGGATCTGCTGTGCGCCCTGCCAGTCGATGTCGAACAGCACATCGCGTCCGGCATCGATCGCCGTCTGCACGAGCGCCTTGGGCGAGCCGTAGAAATTGCCGAAGACATGCGCGTGCTCGAGCATCTCGCCCGCCGCGACCTCGCGCTTGAACGCCTCCTCGGTCAGGAAATGATAATCCCGCCCATCCACTTCGCCCGGTCGCGCAGCGCGCGTCGTGGCCGAGACCGAAAAGCTCAAACTCGGATCCCGGTCGCGCAACCGCCGCGCAAGCGTGGATTTGCCCGCGCCCGAGGGCGAGGACAAGATGATGAGAAGCCCGCGCCGCACGCTCATGCCCTGCCCTTCCCCATGGTCGTGTCCATTCGTCCCCTCAGCCGGTTCCACATCCGGCACCGCCCTTCATCCATCAGCGCCACCAGCCCCCAAAGGGCGGCACAGCCGCAGATCGCACTCGCCGACGTGCATGTCCGCGCCCCTCCTAGCCATTGCACGGCGGACAGGCAAGCCGGGCGCGTTATCGAGAGAGGTTAACCAGATACCGAGAATTTTAGATACATACGCGATAAATTGTGCGAGTCTTGCGCCATCGTCCGCTCCGGCAAGCGGCCGTTCACCGGCCCCGGAGAGGTTCGGCAAGAAACACCACTGCGTTCGAGGAAGCCCACATGTGGAATGATCCCGAAGAGACAACCGGCACCGGCGTCTTCGATGTCACGCGCACCGAGGCGCATCTGCGCGCCTTCCGCGCCCACTGGGAAGCCTGCCGCAACGGTCACGACGTCCCCAACCGCTCTGACATCGACCCGCGCCGGATCGAGCCGCTCCTGGCCAATGCCTTCATCGCCGAGCGCATTGCGCCCGGCGTGGTGCGGCTGCGCGTCGCGGGGATGCAACTGAGGGATCTGATGGGGATGGATGTGCGCGGGATGCCGCTGTGCAGCTTCATCGCCCCTGCCGACCGCGAGGCGTTCGCACTCCATCTGGTCGATCTCTTCGACCGGCCCGCCAGCCTTCGGCTTGCCCTGAAGATCGGCCCAGGGCCGGGGCGCCCTGCCGCGCCGCTCTCGGGCACGATGCTGCTTCTGCCCTTGCGCAGCGACCTGGGCGACGTGTCGCGCGCGCTCGGCTGCCTCGTGGTGACCCAGGGCCAGATCGGCCCTGCAACACGCCGTTTCAGCATCGAGAACGCGCAGGTCATGCCGCTCTCGGCGCCCGCGCATCGCACCCCCTTCTCGTTGATCGAGGGCGCGCGAACCGCTCCGAAAATGGCGACCCGCCAACGCCCGCACCTCAGGCTTGTCACCTGACGGGGCATCTTGACGATCCGCGAATCGCCATGGAAAATTGCTCGCAAGCGCCGCTCAGGCACCATCGACGATGACAAGATCGCGACTGCTCGACGACAGCGCGAGCGGCAGGATGTGGCGATAAGCGTCGGAGTTGTAAAACGCGAGCGCGGCCTCGCGGTCGGGAAACGCGATGATCACATGGCGGTCGTGGCAATTGCCCTCGAGCACCACCTGCGCACCACCCTTGACCAGGAACCGCCCGCCGAACTTTTCGGCCAGCGCCACGGTCTGCGCGGCATAGGCCTGATAATCCTGCGGGTCGTTGACCGTGATCCGACCAATGATATAGGCGCTCATTCCCCCTCCTTTGAGGCGGCGAGCACCGCCTCCGCCGCCTTGAATGCCGCTGCTGCCCCGCCGACATCGTGGCCTCCGCCCTGCGCCATGTCGGGACGACCACCGCCGCCCTTGCCGCCGAGCGCGGGAACCGCCGCACGCACCAGATCTATCGCCGAGATGCGCGCAACCAGATCGTCCGTCACGCCTGCCGCCACCGCCACCTTGCCGCCAGCATCGGCAATCAGCAGGATCGCTCCGCTGCCAAGCCGCGCCTTCATCTCGTCGATGAGCGGCGGCAGATCGCGCCCCTCCACGCCCGAGAGCACCTGCGCGAGGAACGCGATCCCGCCCACCTCGTGCGCCTCGGGGGCAGTCGCGCGCCCCGCCCCGCCCGCCATGGCCAGCTCGCGGCGCAGTTGCGTCACCTCGTTGACCAACGACCTGCGTTCCTCCATCAGCGCGCGCACGCGCTCGGGCACATCCTCGGGCCGTGTCTTGAGATCGGCGGCGACCGAAGCGATCCGCGCCGCCTGCCCGCTCAGGTAATCGAAGGCCGCGGCCCCGGTAAGCGCCTCGATCCGCCGCACCCCCGCGCTTGACGCGCTCTCGCCAACGACCACGAAGGTGCCGATATCGCCGGTCTGACGCACATGCGTGCCCCCGCAAAGCTCGATTGAATAGGTCGCGCCATTGGCCCCCCTGCCCGAACCTTCGAGCGTGCCCATGGAGACGACCCGCACCTCGTCACCGTATTTCTCACCGAAAAGCGCCTGTGCGCCGATGGCGCGGGCGTCATCGGGCGTCATGATCCGCGTGGTGACGGGGCTGTTCTGACGGATGAAGTCGTTCACCTCTGCCTGGATGCGGGCGAGATCCGCGTCGCTGAGCGGCCTGGGATGGCTGAAATCAAAGCGCAGCCGATCGGGCGCGTTGAGGCTGCCGCGCTGTGCCACATGATCCCCGAGCGTGCGGCGCAGCGCCTCGTGCAGCAGGTGCGTCGCAGAGTGGTTCGCGCGGATGGCGCTGCGGCGGGCATGATCCACGGTGAGGCGCGCGGCCTGCCCGGTCTCGATCTTCCCCGTCTCGAGCACCGCGAGATGGGCGAACACACCCGCCATCCTCCTGGTGTCGGTCACGCGCGCGCGCCCCGTCGCGGTCTGGATCACGCCGGTATCGCCCACCTGACCGCCCGCCTCGGCATAAAAGGGCGTCTGGTTGACCACGATCTGAACGGTTGCACCCTCGGCCGCTCCCGGCACCGCTGCGCCCTCCTGAACCAGCGCCACGATCTGCCCCTCGGCGCTCTCGGTGTCATAGCCAAGGAACTCGGTCACGCCCTTTTCCTCGGCGATATCGAACCAGACCGCCTGATCGGTCGCCTCGCCCGTTCCGGCCCAGGCGGCGCGCGCCCGCGCCTTCTGCGCGGCCATGGCCGCATCAAACCCTGCGGTATCGACGCCACGCCCCTTCTCGCGCAGTGCATCCTGCGTGAGATCGAGCGGAAAGCCGTAGGTATCATAAAGCCTGAACGCCGCCGCGCCGGGCAAGGGCGCTGTCTCGGGCAGCCCCGCCAATTCCTCGTCGAGCAGGCGCAGACCGCGCTCGAGCGTCTGACGAAAGCGCGTCTCTTCCAGCCGCAACGTCTCCTCGATCAGTGTCTGCGCGCGACCGAGCTCGGGGAAAGCCTGTCCCATCTGCGCGACGAGCGCGGGCACCAGCCGATACATCACCGGATCCTTCGCCCCCAGCATATGCGCATGACGCATGGCGCGGCGCATGATCCGGCGCAGCACATAGCCGCGCCCTTCGTTCGAGGGCATGACCCCGTCGGCGATGAGAAACGAGGTCGAGCGCAGATGATCGGCGATCACCCGGTGATGCACGCGCCCCGGCCCGTCGGGATCCTGGCTTGTGACATGCGCACTGGCCTCGATCAGCGCGCGCATGAGGTCGGTGTCGTAATTGTCGTGCTTGCCCTGCAAGAGCGCGCCTATCCGCTCCAGCCCCATGCCCGTGTCGATCGACTGCATGTCGAGCGCGCGCATGGTGCCATCCTCGAACCGTTCGTTCTGCATGAAGACGAGGTTCCAGATCTCGATGAACCGGTCACCGTCCTCCTCTGCGCTGCCCGGCGGGCCGCCCCATATCTCCGGCCCGTGATCGTAGAAAATCTCGGTGCAGGGGCCGCAGGGGCCGGTTGGACCCATCGACCAGAAATTATCGTCAGATGCGATGCGGATGATCCGCTCGTCCGGGAGTCCTGCATATTTCTTCCAGAGCGCGGCGGCCTCGTCATCGGTGTGATAGACGGTGACCAGCAGCTTCGACTTGTCGATGCCGAAATCGCGGGTCAGAAGATCCCAGGCAAAGGGGATCGCCTGCTCCTTGAAATAATCGCCAAAGCTGAAATTACCCAGCATTTCGAAAAAGGTATGGTGGCGCGCAGTATAGCCGACATTGTCGAGGTCGTTATGCTTGCCGCCCGCGCG
>DIUD01000018.1:56727-57158 GCA_002428225.1 Roseovarius sp. UBA6167
TCGGATCGTTGCGCGGCACCAGCGGAGAGCTTTCAACGACACGGTGATCGTTGCGCTCGAAAAAGCTCAGGAACGTGGAGCGGATCTCGTTCAGCGTGGGCATGGGTTATGGCTTCTTGCTGGGAATGGAATGCGGATAAGCCGATTTAGCTGCGCGCGCGCCCCGTGTCCACCGTCGAACCCACGCGCTCAGCCCTCCATGATGTCGCTCTTGTCATTGCCGGACATGCCGAAATCCAGCCCGTGAGCCGCCCTGATCTTGTCCTCGATCTCGAGCGCGATCTGCGGATTTTCCTTGAGATAGGTCTTGGCGTTCTCGCGCCCCTGACCGACGCGCTGATCGCCATAGCTGAACCAGCTTCCTGATTTCTCGACCACGCCTGCCTTCACGCCCATGTCGAGCAACTCGCCGGTCTTGGAGATGCCTTCGC
>DIUD01000005.1:0-30642 GCA_002428225.1 Roseovarius sp. UBA6167
GCTGCTTGCGCGCCAGCATTACAAGGAATTCTCCGAGCGTTTCCGCGGCTTTCCGGTCTCGGTCCACGCGCTCTCGCGCTTTGTCTCCGCGCGCGATGCCGCCCGCACCCGCGCGGCGATCTCCAGCGGCGAGGCCGATATCGTCGTGGGCACCCATGCGCTTCTGGCCAGGGGTGTGCGCTTCAGGAACCTCGGCCTTCTCATCATCGACGAGGAACNNCCACGCCGATTCCGCGCACGCTGCAACTGTCGCTTTCGGGGGTGCGCGATCTGTCGATCATCGGCACGCCGCCCGTCGATCGCCTCTCGATCCGCACATATGTGTCCGAGTTCGACACGGTGACGGTGCGCGAGGCGCTCTTGCGCGAGCATTACCGCGGCGGGCAGTCCTTCTTTGTCGTGCCGCGCATCAAGGACCTGCCCGAGATCGAGGATTTCCTGAAAAATCAGGTGCCCGAGGTCTCTTATGTCGTGGCCCATGGCCAGATGGCCGCAGGCCAGCTCGATCAGCGGATGAACAATTTCTACGACGGCAAGTATGACGTGCTTCTGGCCACGACCATCGTCGAATCCGGCCTCGACATTCCCACCGCCAACACCATGATCATCCACCGCGCCGACATGTTCGGGCTGGCGCAACTTTACCAGATCCGGGGCCGGGTGGGCCGCTCCAAGGCGCGCGCCTATGCTTACCTCACGACCAAGCCGCGCGTGCCGCTGACGCCGGGGGCCGAGAAACGCCTGCGCGTGCTGGGCAGCCTCGACACGCTCGGCGCGGGCTTTACGCTGGCAAGCCAGGATCTCGACATTCGCGGCGCGGGCAACCTGCTGGGCGAGGAGCAATCCGGCCAGATGCGCGATGTGGGGTTTGAACTGTATCAATCCATGCTGGAAGAAACCGTCGCGCGCATCCGCTCGGGCGAGATTGCCGCCGTGACCGAACCCGACGAGCAATGGACGCCGCAGATCAATCTCGGCGTGCCGGTCCTCATCCCCGAGGGCTATGTGCCCGATCTCGACGTGCGCCTTGGCCTCTATCGTCGCCTCAGCGGGCTGGAAAGCAAGGTCGAACTCGAGGGCCTTGCCGCCGAGATGATCGACCGCTTCGGCCCCCTGCCGCGCGAGGTCAACATGCTGGTGCTGGTCATGCGCATCAAGGCCATGTGCAAGCGCGCGGGCATTGCCAAGCTCGACGCCGGGCCGAAGGGCGCGACCATCCAGTTCCACAATGACAAGTTCGCCTCGCCGCAGGGCCTGGTGGAATTTCTCCAGGACCAGCGCGGCCTTGCCAGGGTGCGCGACAACAAGATCGTCGTGCGCCGCGACTGGAAGGGCGAGGGTGATCGTGTCAAGGGGGCCTTTGCCATTGCCCGCGATCTGGCGGAAAAGCTCCGTGCCGAGAAGAAAAAGGCCGCCGGCGCAACCGGCTGATCCCGCGCGCGCGATCTTACCCCTAGCGCCATGTGCCCCCTTCGCCTAAGTTCCAGACAGGCTTGGCCGGAACGGTGGGGGTTATGCGCGATACGGGGCTTCAGAAACTGGCGTTTTTTCTGCTGTTGGCGCTCATCGTCCTGGTCGCGGTGATGGGGGGCGTGTGATGGCCGAACGCTTTGGCGGCAAGTTCAGCCCCGGCGGCCCCAAGGGCACCGAGCCGCCGCGTGGCGGCTATCGCGGTGCGCGGCGCACGCGGGCGGGCGGGCGCGTCAACATGCTGTTTCTCGCGCCGCTGCCGCTCGCGTTCCGCGCCTTCGGCGACGGGGCGTCGGGCCTTGCGCTCAACCTGTCGGCGCTTGGCCTGCTGTTGCTGGCGGCATGGCTCACGCGCGAGGGCATCCTCGCGCAGGAGGTCTATGACGCGCGCAAGATCGCCAGGCGCCCGGCCATCCCGCGCAAGATCTTCGCCTCCCTGCTTACCGGCGCGGGGCTTTTCGTGGCCGCCTTTGCGGCACGGGGTGGCATGGCGGAACCCGCGATCTACGCCATCGCGGGCGCGGCCCTGCACAGCCTTGCCTTCGGCCTCGACCCGCTCCGCGACAAGGGCGCCGAGGGCATCGACAACTTTCAGCGCAACCGCGTGGCGCGCGTGGTCGATCAGGCCGAGGACTATCTGCGGTCCATGTCCGACGCATTGCGCCGCGCGGGCGACCGGCAGCTTGAACGCCGTCTCGACGGCTTTCAGGTGACGGTGCGCGACATGCTGCGCACGGTCGAGGAGGACCCGCGCGAACTGACGGCGGCGCGCAGGTTTCTCGGCGTTTACCTGATGGGCGCGCGTGATGCGACGGCGAAATACGCCGATCTTGCCGCCCGCGCGCCGAACCCCGCAGCGCGCGCGAACTACCTCGCGCTGCTCGACGATCTGGAACGGAATTTCACCGCCAAGACCCGCGCGCTCATGGCCGACAACAGCACCGATCTCGATGTGGAAATCGCGGTGTTGCGCGACCGGCTGGAGCGTGAGGGCATTCACCTTGAAACCAGCGATTCAGCTTGAGAGGCCCCATGTCAGAGACCACCCGCAGACAGGCCGAGGCCGTGCTAGGCGATGTCGAGGCCGTGAGCCGCGCCGTCCTGCCCGTCCCAAGCGACGCCAACGCCATCGTGCCGCTCGAGAAGGCCGACGCACCCATAAGCGCCGAAATCACCCGCCGCATGGCCGAAATCGACATGGCCGACACCCAATCCATCATCTCCTTCGGTTCGGCCGCGCAGGCCGAATTGCAGGTGATTTCCCAATCCATGCTGCAAGGTGTGCGCAACAAGGATGTGGGGCCGGCAGGCGACAGCCTTCGCGGTATCGTTACCACGATCCGGGGCTTTTCCGTCTCGGAACTGGATGTGCGCCGCGAGCGGTCCTGGTGGGAAAAGCTGCTGGGCCGCACCGCCCCCTTTGCCAGGTTCACCGCCCGGTTCGAGCAGGTGCAAAGCCAGATCGACAAGATCACCGACGACCTCCTGAGCCATGAGCACAGGCTCCTGAAGGACATCAAGTCGCTTGACATGCTCTATGAAAAGACGCTCGCCTTCTATGACGAGCTGGCGCTCTACATCGCGGCGGGCGAGGCCAGGCTGAAGGAGCTGGACGAGAGCGACATCCCCGCCAGGGAGGCCGCGGTGCAGGCCGCGCCCGAGGGCGATCAGGTGATGCGCGCGCAGGAATTGCGCGACCTGCGCGCCGCGCGCGACGATCTCGAACGCCGGGTCCACGACCTGAAACTCACCCGTCAGGTGACGATGCAATCGCTGCCCTCGATCCGGCTGGTGCAGGAGAACGACAAGTCGCTTGTCACCAAGATCAACTCCACCCTCGTCAACACCGTGCCGCTGTGGGAAACCCAACTGGCGCAGGCGGTCACGATCCAGCGCAGCGCCGAGGCCGCCGCCGCCGTGCGCGACGCCAACGACCTCACCAACGACCTGCTGACCGCAAACGCGGCCAATCTGCGCGACAGCAACAGGATGATCCGTCAGGAGATGGAGCGCGGCGTGTTCGACATCGAAGCGGTCAAGAAGGCCAATGCCGATCTGATCGGCACCATCGAGGAGAGCCTTGCCATCGCCGACGAGGGCAAGGCCAGACGCGCCCGCGCCGAGGAGGAGCTGAAGAAGATGGAGGCCGAGCTGCGCGACACGCTCGCCGCCGCCGGGGCGCGCAAGGATGGCGTGGGCGATAACGCCGGCAGCGCCGTGCCAAGGGGCTGAGCGCGGGATGCGGGCGCGGCACTGGCGGGCGATCTTGGCGGCCGCGATCGTGGCGCTGGCGGGCTGCGACGTGACGGCCCCGCCAGCGCCACCGGCACCCCCGCCCGCCACCCCCCCGCCGCCCGCGCCCGGCCCCTCCGAGACGAGCGCGGCGCTTGCGGCCCATTATGCGCGCATCGAGCGCGACCTCCTCAGCCGCGGCCTCTTGCGCAGCGATGGCGGCGGGCCGGATACGCCCTGGACCGACACCGATCTCTTGCGCAATTTCGAGCAGATCGCGTTCTTCAACGAATACGCGGCCGGCGGCGGCTATCGGTCCTCCTCCGGCTCTGCGGTCGGGCTGCGCAAATGGGGCGCGCCCGTGCGCTACGGTGTCGAGTTCGGCCCCTCCGTGCCGCCCGGGCAACGCGCCGCCGACCGCGCCACCGTGGCCGATTATGCGGCCCGCCTCGCGCGCGCAACCCGCCACCCGATATCGACCGCGACGCAAGGTGCGAATTTCCATGTCCTCATCATGAGCGAGGAGGACCGCGCCTATGGTCTTGCCCGTGTGCGCGCTCTCGTGCCCCAGATCGACGCGGCGACATTTGGCGTTTTTCGGGATATGCCCCGCTCGATTCACTGTCTGGTCGTGGCCTTTTCGCAAAAGGGAAACCCTGATTCCCATGACCGCGCAATCGCCTGGATCCGTGCCGAACACCCGCCGCTCTCGCGCGCCGCCTGCATCCACGAGGAACTGGCGCAGGGGCTGGGGCTGGCCAATGACAGCCCGCGCGCGCGCCCCTCGATCTTCAACGACGATGAGGAATTCGCCCTCCTGACCCGCCACGACGAAGAGCTTCTGTGGCTGCTCTATCACCCCGACATCAAACCCGGCATGACCCCCGAAGAGGCCCGCCCGATCCTGCGCCGGCTGCTCGATGCGCGTGCCGGCGGCCCGGTGTAGTCGAACGCAACGACTTGGGCGCAATCGCCTGTGTCCGGTGGTCCGGTGGCCGGCCATGCGGTCAACTCCCCGAATACATAGGCACTTCGCGGCGCAGAGGCCGGAGGCTACGGCCGATCCGGCGCCATTCCCAAGGGAAAAACCCTGGTCTTCGGGGTTGACCTTTGTGCGCACGCGCCACCATGTATCGGGCACAGGAACTCAACGCCAACGAACAGGGGGACCACATGGCCTTTGAACTTCCCGATCTTCCATATTCACATGACGCGCTGGCCGATCACGGCATGAGCCGCGAGACGCTCGAATATCACCACGACATCCACCACAAAGCCTATGTGGACAACGGCAACAAGCTGATTGCCGGGACCGAATGGGAGGGCAAGCCGGTCGAGGAGATCGTGCGCGGCACCTATCAGGCGGGCGCGGTGGCGCAGTCGGGCATCTTCAACAACGTCTCGCAGCACTGGAATCACACGCAGTTCTGGGAATGGATGGCGCCGGGCGGCACGGGCATGCCGGGTGAACTGGAAAAGGCGATCACCGAGAGCTTTGGCTCGGTCGCCAAGTTCAAGGAGGATTTCGCCGCCGCCGGTGCCGGCCAGTTCGGATCGGGCTGGGCGTGGCTGGTGAAGGACAGCGACGGCAGCCTCAAGGTCACCAAGACCGAGAACGGCGTCAACCCGCTCTGCTTTGGCCAGACCGCGCTTCTGGGCTGCGACGTGTGGGAACATTCCTATTACATCGACTTCCGCAACAAGCGGCCCGCCTATCTCACCAATTTCCTGGACAACCTGGTGAACTGGGAAAACGTCGCCAGCCGGATGTGACCGATCCCGGACCCGAAGGGCACCACCGGACCGGCTGCCCTTCGGTGCGGGTTTTTTGTTGGCCGCATTTGACCCGCATCAATGCGGACGGTGCCGGCCAGGAGAAACCATGACCCGCGGCAAGGCCGTTTAGCAAGGGAGATTCACCGATGGTCCAGCTTTCAAATGGCACCTGGGTTCTGGTGGCGGATGGCAAGAAGGCACTGTTTCTCGAGAACGTGACCGACGCGCACGACCCGAACCTGGTGGTGCGCCGGGTCGAGGAACAGGACAATCCGCCCAACCGCGACCAGCGCAGCGATCGGCCAGGGCGTATGACCGACCCCGGTCCGGGGCAACGCTCGGCCCTGGCCGAGGCGGACTGGCACCGGCTCGAAGAAGCGCGATTTGCCGCCCAGGCCGCCGAGATCCTTTACCGCCTCGCGCATCGCGGGGTCTTTGACCGGCTGGTTCTCGTCGCCCCGCCCCGGACGCTGGGAGAGTTGCGCGCGCACTTGCACAAGGAGGTGGCCGCGCGCGTGGTGGCCGAGATCGGCAAGGATCTGACCAACCATCCCGGCGACCAGTTGGAGAAGGTGCTTCTGGCGGAGCTGGCCGGGGCCTGACCGCCGCGCCCGGTCGGTCTGCCGGTCCCGTCCGGCCCTGCCGCCGGGCGGGTCACCCGAGGGATGGGCGGGCGGCTTCGATACCGCAACCCGAGGCTTCAATTTCTCGTCGCAACCTTCTGGTTTCCAAGGCCTTTCACCCGCTGGCACGCGCTTGCCTTCGGGATGATCTGGATCGCACTTGCGATCTATACCACCCCAAGCTGGCATCAGGACAGGGCGGCACGCAGGGCGATACTTAAATTCTGAACTGTGTCAATGGGTTGCATAAATCCCTTCAGGCTATCATCGGCGAAGTCATGGGCGATGACATGCTCGATCAGTTTTATCAGGGGTGTCCAGTAACCTTCTGTATTCAATAGAAATATTGGTTTCGTGTGCAAGCCGATCTGGCGCCATGTCAGCACCTCGAAAAACTCGTCGAGCGAACCCGCGCCGCCGGGTAGCACCACGACGGCATTGGAGTTCATGAACATGACCTTCTTGCGCTCGTGCATGGTCTCGGTCACGACATGGCGGGTCAGGTCGCGCTTGCCGACCTCGAGGTGCAGAAGATGTTCGGGGATGACGCCCATGGTCTCGCCGCCTGCGGCCTGCGCTGCGCGCGCCACCACCCCCATCAGCCCGACATCGCCCGCGCCATAGACCAGTTGCCAGCCGTTCCCGGCGAGCATCCTGCCCGTGGCCTCGGCATCTGCGGCATAGGCGGGCCGCGATCCGTTGCGTGCGCCGCAAAAGACACAGACGGCATTTTGTGGCATGGGGTTGCTCCGGCACCAGAAGGGTTGCTTTGACCCGTGATAGCCTTGTTGATATGCTCGGGCAACCGGGCGTGGTGCGCGGTCATGGATGACGGAAAAGATGCGTGATTTCGCCGGATTCAGGGGGCGCTCGCTGCCGGGTATCGCAGGGGCGGTGGTCGTCGGGGTTGGGGCGGTGGCGCTCGGGGTCTTTATGGTTTTGCAGCGCGGACCGGACCCGGCGGCCGACCGGCCCGCCCCGGATATCGCCGCCGCCCCCCCGCCGCAGGGCGCGCCGCCGCCGCCGGATGCCGCCCCGGTCCCGGAGACGGTCCGCGTGCCTGCCCCCGCGCCGCCCGCCCTGGATACCTTCCGGCTCGAGGCCGACGGCCGGATGATCGTGGCCGGGCGCGCGGTGCCGGGCGGGTCGGTGGCGATCCTCGTGGATGAGGCGCGCCTGGGGCAGGCAGAGGCTGACGCCTCGGGCAAGTTCGTGGCCTTTCTCGATCTGCCCGCGGCAGAGACGGCGCGTGCGCTGAGCCTGGCGCTCGTCTTGCCGGACGGGCGAGAGGTCCGCGCGCGTGAGGAGATCCTGATCGCCCCCACGACACGCGCCGCGCCCGTGCCTGCGCCGCCGCCGCCCGCACCGGGGCACCCCCAGGAGGATGCCCCCGCCGAGGTCGCGGCAACGCCGTCCGGCGCGCCCCCGAGCCCGGCGCCCAAGGCCCCCGCCGCGCGGGAGCCGCCGGTGGAAACCGCTCTCGCACCCGGCGCGACCACGCAATCCGCCCCCGAGCGGCCCGTGGTGCTCGTGTCGAACGAGGAGGGCGTGCGCGTGATCCAATCCCCCGCCGAACCGGCGCCGAACGTGCGCTCCGTGGTGCTCGATTCGATCAGCTATTCCGGGACGGGCGAGGTGGAATTGGCGGGCCGCGCGTCGGCACCTGATGGCCAGGTGGCCATCTATATCGACAACCGGCTCGTCACCACGTCGCGCATCGGCGAGGATGGCCGCTGGCGCAGCGACCTGCCGGATGTCGCCAGCGGCATCTACACGCTGCGGGTGGACGAGGTCAGCCCCGAGGGCGTGGTCAGTTCGCGGATCGAGACACCCTTCAAACGCGAGGTGCCGGGCGCCGCCTCCGGCACGCCGCGGTCGTCGCGCATCCCGGTGGTCACAGTGCAGCCCGGCTCGACCCTCTGGGCGATCTCGCGCGAGCACTATGGCGAGGGGATTCTTTATGTCCGCGTCTTCGAGGCCAACCGCGACCGCATCCGCGACCCCGACCTGATCTATCCGGGGCAGGTGTTCGCGCTGCCCGACTGACGCGCTGCTCTGGTCATCGCCGCCGCGCGCCGCTATCTGTGGCCCCCGCGAGGCAGCGACAAGGCGACCGATGCAACAAGACCCCCACCCGAGCGAGACCGCCGCGAGCGGCTGGCGCACCATCCGGCGCGTCGCGCCCTATCTCTGGCCCGAGGGTCAGGGATGGGTGAAGCGGCGCGTGGTGTTGTCGCTCGTTCTGCTGGTGGCGGCCAAGCTCGTCTCGGTGATCACGCCGTTCTTCTACAAGGGCGCGGTCGATGCGCTGGCGGGCGAGGGACAGGAGGCGGCGTGGATGCTCGGCGCGGGGGCCATCGGCCTGACCGTGGCCTATGGCATGGCGCGGCTGATGAATGTGGGCTTTCAGCAATTGCGCGATGCGGTCTTTGCCAAGGTGGGCCAGCGCGCGCTGCGCCGTCTGGCCTTGCAGACCTTTCGCCATATTCACGCGCTCTCTCTCAGTTATCACCTGACGCGCAAGACCGGGGGCTTGAGCCGGATCATCGAGCGCGGGGTGAAGGGCGTCGATTTCCTGCTGCGGTTCCTGATCTTTTCCATCGGCCCCCTGATCCTTGAATTGCTGATGGTGGGGATCATCCTCTGGGTGCTGTTCGACATCTGGTATCTGGTGGTGATCGCAGGCGTGATCGCCGCCTATGTGGCCTTTACCTTCAAGGTCACCGAATGGCGTGTGCGGCTGCGCCGCGAGATGAACGATCAGGACACCGATGCCAATCAAAAGGCCATCGACAGCCTGCTCAATTACGAGACGGTCAAGTATTTCGGCGCCGAGGCGCGCGAGGCGGCGCGCTATGACCGCGCGATGGCGGGCTATGAGCGCGCGGCGCTGCTGACGGCCTGGTCGCTGTCTTTTCTCAATTTCGGCCAGTCGTTCCTGATCACCGGCGGGCTGGTGGCGGTGATGGTGATGGCCGCCATGGGGGTGCAGGCGGGCACGATGACGGTGGGCGATTTCGTCATGGTCAACGCCTACATGATCCAGATCACCATGCCGCTCAATTTCCTCGGGACGGTTTACCGCGAGATACGCCAGGCGCTGGTCGATATGGGCGAGATGTTCGCCCTGCTCGAACAGCCCCCCGACGTGAGCGACGGGCCCGGCGCGGCACCGCTGAAGGTTTCGGGCGCGCATGTGCGGTTCGATGCGGTCGAGTTCGGCTATGATCCGGCGCGGCCCATCCTCAAGGGCGTCACGCTCGACGTGCCCGCCGGGCAGACGGTGGCGGTGGTCGGGCCTTCGGGATCGGGCAAATCCACCATCGGGCGGCTCTTGTTCCGCTTCTATGACGTGCGGGGCGGGGCGGTCACGATCGACGGGCAGGACATCCGCGAGGTGACGCTCGACAGCCTGCATGGCGCGATTGGCGTGGTGCCGCAGGATACGGTGCTGTTCAACGACACGATCGGCTACAACATCGCCTATGGGCGCGGAGGGGTGAGCCAGGCCGAGATCGAGGATGCGGCGCGCGCGGCGCAGATCCACGATTTCATCGCCAGCCTGCCCAGGGGCTATGACACGCAGGTTGGCGAGCGCGGGCTCAAGCTCTCGGGCGGCGAGAAACAGCGCGTGGGAATCGCGCGCACATTGCTCAAGAACCCGCCCATCCTGCTTCTGGACGAGGCGACAAGCGCGCTCGACACCGAGACCGAGCGCGACATTCAGGACGCGCTGGCGCGCGCGGCCCGGGGGCGCACCGTCATCATGATCGCGCACCGCCTCTCGACGGTGGCGGGGGCGGATCGTATCGTGGTTCTGGAAGAGGGGCGCGTGGTGGAAGAGGGCAACCATGCCGACCTTCTGGCGCGTCGGGGCCGCTATGCCGCGCTGTGGCAAAGGCAATCGCGCGAGGAGGCCGGGGCCGCCGCCTGAGCCTGTCACATCGGTTTTACGAAACCGGGCTAAACCACGCCTAGATGTGCGGCGATATCGGGGGCTTGCCAGCTTGACCCCACGAGATATAGTAGCATGTGAGAGGGTGAACGGGAGCCGGGAAAGAGGCGCGTGACGCGATGGACGGAGAGTTCAGAACCGAGTTCGTGAGAGACCCTGCCGCCCTGCGGCAT
This sequence comes from Roseovarius sp. UBA6167, assembly GCA_002428225.1. Classification (GTDB taxonomy): domain Bacteria; phylum Pseudomonadota; class Alphaproteobacteria; order Rhodobacterales; family Rhodobacteraceae; genus Roseovarius. The sequence continues at coordinate 10,230 of DIUD01000005.1, forward strand.
TTCCCGGCGCTGGTGCTCAATGCCGATTACCGCCCGCTGTCGTATTACCCGCTGTCGCTCTGGACATGGCAGGAGGCGATAAAGGCGGTCTGTTCCGACAGGGTCGATATCGTCGCCGAATACGATCACTTCGTGCACAGTCCGAGCACGGCGATACGAATACCCTCGGTGATCGTTCTGCGGGATTATGTAAAACCTCAAAAGCGCGTGGCCTTCACGCGCTTCAATTTATTTCTGAGGGATGAATTTCGCTGCCAGTATTGCGGGGCCAGGGGCGATCTGACCTTTGATCACGTCGTGCCGCGCGCGCGCGGCGGGCGGACAAGCTGGGAAAACGTGGTGGCGGCGTGCAGCCCGTGCAATCTGCGCAAGGGGTCGCGCAGCCTGCGGCAGGCGGGAATGAGCCTGAAGCGCCCGCCGCGCGCGCCGGGGGCCGAGGAACTGCGCAACATGGGGCGCAAGTTTCCGCCCAATCACCTGCACGACAGCTGGCTCGATTTCCTCTACTGGGATGCCGAACTGGAAGCGTGAGGGTGGATTCGTCTGGATGTGATGTAGAGGTTACCATAATAGGCACCAAAACGGGGGTTCCGATGTCCAAAATGATGCATCGGATTAACCAAGTGTGGTTTTTCAGGGGTTTCGCGGCTTCGGTTCAATGAACCGGCAAACGATCTGAAGATTGTCCCGCACGCAAGACAGGTCGCAACGCAGTCTCGTCAAGGTCAGGGCTGAAGCGGATGATGACACCTCCCACCACGATTTGCGCCAGGCAGTGTCCCATCGGGTGGTGTAAGAGGCCGCGCGCGGAGCCCCCGGCGTAGCGCGCGCCGCGCGGCCGGTGGTGACGCTGGCGGCCACCGTCGTTCTTCGGCAAAGGTTCGGGTTGCAACACTCGAAACCAAAGACGGAGATGACGATGACCGATGAGAGAATGGCATTGCTTGAGCTGGTTGCACAGCAGGCCGATGGCGATCTTGTGCGCGAGATGCTCGCCTTTGCGGCCAGCCGGATCATGGAATTCGACCGTGAAGTGATCGATCCGGGGGATCGATCATAGGAAGAATGAGGTTGAAGCGCGGACAGGTGCTGCCAGGGGTGCGCGCTCGCCGCTGCGCGAGCGCCGAAGGTGTCAGCCTCGGCCCTCAGCGCGGCCGCCAGCATCCGGCGGGCCCCGTCACGGGCGATCCCGGTCAGCGGGTCATCCATAGATTCCGGCTGACGCAGGGCGATGATGTCGGTATCGTTGGTCATAGGCGGATCGTTCCTTCTGGAAGTTCTGGCAGGCCCTGACACCCGCCACGATACGCCGCCGTCTCAAACAACATCACCCATTTCCCGCCATAGCTCCGTTTCATCACGAGGAGGGCGCGTAACGCTCTTGACAGGCCCTTTGTCCCTTCCCAAATATTTCTCGCCCCGGTGCCGACACGGGCCGGGGAATCGCGCCTGTCCCCGCGAGGGAAGGCGAATCGTTATCGCTCAAAGGAGGATGACCATGCGTAACTTCGATCTTGCACCGCTCTACCGGGCCTCTGTCGGCTTTGACCAGATCGCCGACCTGCTCGACCGGGTGATGGCCAGCGACATGAGCCAGCCCACCTATCCGCCCTACAACATCGAAAAGACCGCCGATGACGTCTATCGCATCTCGATTGCCGTCGCAGGCTTTGCCGCCGAGGATCTCTCGGTCGAGGTGAAGGAGGGCGCGCTTGTCGTCTCGGCACGCAAACGCGATGAGGACGAGGGCCGCACCTATCTGCATCGCGGCATCGCCACCCGCGCCTTCGAGCGGCGCTTTCAGCTTGCCGATCATGTCCGCGTGACCGGGGCGAGCCATGCTGACGGAATGCTCCATATCGAGCTTGTGCGCGAGGTGCCCGAGGCCCTCAAGCCCCGCCGGATCGCCATCGCCAGCGCCGACAAGGCATCCGACAAGGATGTGATCGAGGCCGACAGGGTGAACTGATCCGACAGGCAAGGGCCCGGTCGATCCGCGACCGGGTGCCTTTTCATGCCGCCCTGGCGACCTGTGTTGCCGGGGCGTTCTCTATCAGGGCGCAGTGCAGCGCGGCGATCCCCGCCTCCAGCGCCTCGGCCGCGATGACGAATTGCACATCGACGCCGCGCGGCGTCTGATGGGCGGCCACCACCTCGATCCCGGCCTCTTCCAGCGCGCTCAGGCCCCGGCTCAGCACCCTGAGCCCCTTGAGGTCGCGCCCGACAGGCGAGACGAGCGCAAGGGTGCGTGCCGAGATCTCCGACGCCGGATAAAGCGCCTCCAGGTCGCGCATCACGCGCCGCACGGTCTTGAGCGACGCCTGCACATAATGCGTGATCGTGTTGGCGTTCGACGTCTTGGAGACGATCCAGACACTGTGCCGCTTGAGGGCGTCGAGAATGGCCGCGTCATAGCCTTTCACGCCCACCATGTCCTGCTCGAACAATTCCAGCGCCACCACCTTGAGGCCGGTCACGATCTCGACCGCCGGGGTCGTTGTCGGCTGATCGTCGATCAGCGTCCCCGGATCGCCGGGATCGAATACGTTTGTGACCCGCAACGGCACCTCCGCCTGCCTCAGGGTCTTGGCCGCCTTGGGATGGATCGCCTCCATCCCCAGGTTCGAGAGCTGATCGGCCACGTCGTAATTGGTATGCCCCAGCTTGCGCACGGCGGCTTCGCCGATGAGTTTCGGATCGGCCGAGGACAGGTGAAACTCCTTGTGGATGATCGCTTCGCGCGCGCCGGTATGGGCCGCGATGCGCGCGAATGTCACCTCGGAATAACCCCGGTCAAACTCGCGCATGAGGCCCTCGGAGCATTGCGCATAGCCGGTGACGATGGGCATCTCGGCCGCGAGGTCCACATCGCGCAGCCCGGCCGCGATCCGCTCGGAAAGGGTGTGTTCGGTCTCGTCACGCCAGCCGCTCAGGTCGATGAACCGCGCATTCACCCCGGCGCGCTGCAACAGCAGTGTGGTGACAAAGGCCGAATGTGCCTCGCCCAGACCCGAGAGAAGTTCGCGGATGACCATCATGTGATCGCCAAGCCGGAAATGCCCGTAAGAGCATAGCCGTTGCAGATCGAAGAGGCACGAGCGCGCCCCCTCGATCCGCTCGCGAACGAATTCGTCGGCCAGGCTGCGGTCTCCGGGATTGTCGAGGATGCCCTCATGCGCCGCGCGCATCGCCCGGCCCACCTCGGTCAGCGCGTCCAGCCAGCCGTGATCGTCGTCACCATTGGCAAACCGTGCATAGACCCCCGGCGCGCCGGATTTCTTGTGTTCCAGCAGCAAGTTGGTAATCCCGCCAAAGGCCGAGACAACGAAAATGCGCCGATAGAGCGCCGCGCCCTCGCGGTCCCTGATAAAGAGCGTGTCGAGCAACTCGCGGACACGGCTCATGGATGTGCCGCCGATCTTCTCGACGGTATGGGTTGGAAAGGTCATATCCCTCTTGCCGGAGCCATTGCCCCGACCCTCTCAGCTGGTTTCGAGCGCGTAGGAGCCGTCGGCCTGGTGCACTTCCTTGCCGGTCACCGGCGGGTTGAAGACACAGGCCATCACAAGCTCTTCCGTGGCGCGTAGCGTGTGGCGATCGTGCCGATTGAGCGCATACATCACGCCCGGCTTGATCTCATGGGTCTCGCCGGTGGCCAGATCGGTGATCGAGCCGGTGCCCCGAATGCAGTAGACGTTCTCGAAATGGTTCTTGTATTCGAACGTGTGCTCCGATCCCGGCTCAAGGAGCGTGATGTGGAACGAAAACCCCATCCCGTCATCGGCAAGCAGCATCCGCACGCTCTTCCACCTTGCATCCGAGACGACGCGCCCGGGTTCGTTCTTCATGATCTCGCTGAAATCCCTCACGATCATCGGCGTTACTCCGCTGCTATCCGGGTTGTCGCTACCGCCTCGCGCGCGGCTTCGTGCAATATCGCCAGCCCCTTGCGCAGGACCGCATCGGGCGTGGTCAGCGGTGCGAGCACCTTGACCACCTCATCATGGGCGCCCGATGTCTCGATCACCAGGCCCTTGGCGAAGGCGCGCGCGCAGATATCGCCCGCCAGGTCGCCAGAGCCCACATCGACGCCCTGCATCATGCCGCGCCCCTTGAGCCGCGCGCCGGGCACCATGTCGGCAATCGCTTGCAGCCCGTCGCGCACGATTTCGGCCTTGGCCGCAATGTCGCGCGCGAACCGGTCATCGCGCCAGAACTTCTCCAGCGCGACCCGCGCGGTCACGAACGCATGGGTGTTGCCCCGGAAGGTGCCGTTATGCTCGGCCGGGCCCCAGATATCGTGCTCTGGCTTGATGAGCAGCGCGGCAAAGGGCAGGCCCATGCCCGAAAAGCTCTTGGCCATCGGGATGAGGTCGGGCTCGATCCCCATGTCCTCGAAGCCGAAGAACGTGCCCGTGCGCCCGCAGCCCGCCTGGATGTCATCGACAATGAGCAGCGCGCCATGCGCCCTGGCCAGCCGGGCGACGCCCTGCAGGAAGGCGGCGGAGGCGGCGTTGAGCCCCCCCTCGCCCTGCACCGGCTCGATGATGAAGGCGGCGGGCGCATCGACCCCGCTCGACGGGTTGGACAGCATCGCCTCGATGATGTGGAGGCTGTCCACGCCCTCGCCGAACGCGCCTTCAAACGGCATGTGGGTGGTGCCGCACAGCGGCCCGCCGCCCGCGCCCGCCCGCTTGCCCGCGTTGCCGGTGCACGAAAGCGCGCCCATGGTCATGCCGTGAAACCCGTTGGTGAAGGCGATGATGTTTTGCCGGCCCGTGACCTTGCGCGCCAGTTTCATCGCTGCCTCGACCGCGTTTGTGCCGGTGGGGCCGGTCATCATCACCTTGTAGTCCATGCCGCGCGGGCGCAGGATGATCTCCTCGAAGGCGCGCAGGAAATCGGCCTTGGCGCCGGTGTGCATGTCAAGGCCGTGGGTGATCCCGTCGGCCTCTATATGCGCGATCAGCGCCGTCTTCATGTCCGGGTCGTTGTGCCCGTAGTTGAGCGACGAGCACCCGGCGAGAAAGTCGATATAGGTGCGGCCTTCGGCATCGGTCAGCTCGGAGCCCTGCGCCTTGACGAACGTCCTGGGAAAGCTGCGGCAATAGCTGCGCGCTTCCGATTCGCGGCGAGAGTAGATTTCAAGATCGGCTGATTGCTCAGTCGGCATGGCGTATTCCTTCATGTGATCGTGGGCTGGCGGAGAGGGGGCCCGTGGCTCAGGCCGCCTTCTTCATCCGCTCTTTCATGGTGATCGTGACCATGTATTCGGTGTCGTGCAAATCGTCGAAATGCTGCGATTTCGTGAAGTGGGGCACACTCGACAGGGCCGCGTCCTTGATATTGGCGAACTTGCGGAAGAGCGCCCAGCTTGCGGCATTGTCGCGGGTGATCGTGGTTTGCAGGCGCGTCACATCCTTACACACCTCCCGCGTCAACAGCCCGCGCAGCATCAGCGTGCCGAGACCCGTGCCCCGTGCCTTTTCCGACACGGCCACCTGCCAGACAAACAGCGTCTCGGGGTCGTTCGGCAGGATATGGCCCGACACCCAGCCCACGATCTCGCCATCCATCTCGGCAACGATGCAGGTATCACGGAAATGATCGCACTGGACCAGGTTGCAATACATGGAATTCTCGTCGAGTGGCTTGCACTCCCGGATCAACCGCCAGATCGCAGCACCGTCCTCCGCCTCCGGCTTGCGCAGGGAAGGCATGGTCTTTTGAGTCTTTTGAAACATTTCCGTCGCGTGTCGCATGAATGCACGGCCTCTGTTGTTGCTTTGGGTGGTTAAATAAATTACTTAGGCTACAAAATCAACCTCTAATCTAAATATGTAAAATTTACGTCATAAAATGCCAATTATTGCATATTTCGTGCCTAATGCTCATACTATAATTATTCATGATGCTAATAATCAGCTACAGGAGGCCAGAGATTGCAATTGAGTGAAAGCTTTGCGACCATTGCTTCGATCACCAGGAGAGGCCGGATGGATCGCACTGACCAGAGCCTGATCGCGCTGCGCCGCATTCTGCGCGCGACGGAAATCTACGGCCAAAAGCTCGCCAATGCGGCGGGGCTCACTGCGGTGCAGTTCCGTGTGCTGCAAATCGTGGCCGAGCGCGGTCAGACCACCGCGACCGAGATCGCCCGCCGGATGCGGGTGAGCCAGGCGACAGTGACATCGCTCGTGGACAAGCTGGTGAAACACGGCATTGTCACGCGCGAGAAGTCCGTCACCGACCGCCGCCAGATCAATATCGTCATCACGCCGCGCGGGCGCGACACGATCCGCCGCGCGCCCGACGCCCTGCAACAGCGCTATGTGCGCAAGTTCGAGGCGCTCGCCGATTGGGAGCAGGCGCAGCTTGTCGCCTCGCTCGAACGCGTGGCGGCCATGCTCGACGCCGACGCACTCGACGCGGCGCCCGTGCTCGACACGGGCGAGCTGCGCGGCGCATCCTGAGGGCGCCCAAGCTGCGGTGATCCCCGGCGGCCATGGCGCAAGAAACGGTCTGCGAACGGAATTGACAGGGGGCAGGCTGCGCGCTCATGATCGGGCTGCCGCGCATGGCGAGGGAAACAGGCATGGCCCGAACGATCCGTTTCACACTCGATGGCCAGGAGGTCGCGGCCGAGGACGGCCAGACCATCTGGGAGGTGGCTAATGGCCGAGGCCTGATCATCCCGCATCTGTGCCACAAACCCGCCCCCGGCTATCGCCCCGACGGCAATTGTCGTGCCTGCATGGTCGAGGTCGAGGGTGAGCGCCCGCTGGCGGCCTCCTGCATCCGCGAGGCGCGCGAAGGCATGGTGGTGACGACCAGTTCGGCGCGGGCGGCAAGCGCGCGAAAGATGGTCATCGAGATGCTTCTGGCCGATCAGCCCGCGCGCGATGCCTCACACGATGCCTCCAGCCATCTGTGGGACATGGCCGATGCGGCCAGCGTCACCCATAGCCGTTTCCCGAAGCTGGAACAGGACCGCATCCCGCTTCTGGATGACAGCCATGTGGCGATGCGCGTCAATCTCGATGCCTGTATTCAGTGCGGGCTGTGTGTGCGCGCCTGCCGCGAGGTGCAGGTCAATGACGTGATCGGCATGGCCGGGCGCGGCCATGATGCCTGGCCGGTGTTCGACTTCGCCGACCCGATGGGCGAGAGCACCTGCGTGGCCTGCGGCGAATGCGTGCAGGCCTGCCCGACCGGCGCGCTGATGCCCGCCACCGTGCTTGACGATGCGCAGCAGGGCGACAGCGCCGATTTCGACCGCGAGGTGCGCAGCATCTGCCCATTCTGCGGGGTGGGCTGTCAGGTCTCGCTCAAGGTCAAGGGCGACCGCATCAAATATGTCGAGGGCCTCAACGGTCCCGCCAACGAGGGGCGGCTTTGCGTCAAGGGGCGGTTCGGCTTCGACTATATCCACCACCCCCACCGCCTCACCAAACCGCTGATCCGCCGCGAGGATGCGCCCGAAAAGGGCCTCAACGTCGATCCGGGCAACTGGCAGGCGTTTTTTCGCGAGGCGGAGTGGGACGAGGCGCTCGACTTTGCCGCCGGTGGCCTCGAACGGCTCAAGCAGGCGCATGGCGGCGCGGCCGTGGCGGGCTTTGGCAGCGCCAAATGCACCAATGAAGAGGCCTATCTGTTCCAGAAACTCATCCGGCAGGGCTTTGGCCACAACAATGTCGATCACTGCACGCGGCTCTGCCATGCCTCCTCGGTGGCGGCGCTGATAGAGAATATAGGCTCGGGCGCTGTCACCGCCACGTTCAACGAGATCGAGAACGCCGATGTGGCCATCGTCATCGGCGCGAATCCGGTCGAGAACCACCCGGTTGCGGCGACTTGGTTCAAGCAGTTCACCCGGCGCGGCGGCAAGCTCATCGTGATGGACCCGCGCGGGCAGGGACTGGAGCGCTTTGCCACACATATGTTGCAGTTCAAGCCCGGCATGGATGTGGCGATGCTCAACGCGATCTGTCATGTGATCGTGGAGGAAGGGCTCTTTGATCAGCAATATATCGACGCCTTCACCGAGAACTGGGAGGCGGAAAAGGCGCATCTGGCGCAATTTCCGCCTGAAAAGATGGCGAAGCTTTGCGGTATTCCGCCCGAGACGCTGCGCGCGGTGGCGCGCGATTTCGCCACGGCCAGGGCCGGGATGATCTTCTGGGGAATGGGCATTTCCCAGCATATCCACGGCACCGACAATTCGCGCTGCCTGATCTCGCTGGCGCTGATGTGCGGCCATGTCGGCCGACCCGGCACCGGGCTGCATCCGCTGCGCGGGCAGAACAACGTGCAGGGGGCCTCTGACGCGGGCCTCGTGCCGATGTTCCTGTCCGATTACCAGAGCGTGACCGACGATAGCGCGCGCCGCGCCTTTACCGAAATCTGGCAATCGGGCGATTTCTCTGCCCAAGCGGGCCTTACCGTGACCGAGATCATGGATGCCGTCCATGCAGGCGCGATCCGGGGGATGTATATCCTGGGCGAAAACCCGGCCATGTCCGACCCGGATGTGGAACACGTCCGCGACGCGCTTGCCAGGCTCGAACACCTCGTGGTGCAGGACATCTTCCTGACGGAGACCGCGAACTATGCCGATGTGATCCTGCCCGCCTCCGCCTTCTACGAGAAATCCGGCACCGTGACCAACACCAACCGTCAGGTGCAGATGGGCCGCCCCGCCGTGCCGCCACCGGGCGAGGCGCGCGAGGACTGGCGCATCACCGTCGATCTCGCCAACCAGCTGGGTCTGCAATGGCGTTATGACAGCCCGGCGGATGTCTTCGCCGAGATGACGCTCAACATGCGCTCGCTCGACAACATCACATGGCAGCGGCTCATGCGCGAGGGCGCCGTCACCTATCCCTGTCCCGCGCCCGATCATCCGGGCCACGCGGTGGTGTTCGGCGACGGTTTCCCGCGGGCCGGGGGGCGCGCGCGCTTTACCCCCGCGGCGATCGTTCCGCCCGACGAGATGCCTGACGCTGACTATCCGATGGTGCTTACCACCGGCCGGCAACTGGAGCATTGGCATACCGGCTCGATGACCCGCCGCGCCAGTGTGCTCGACGCGTTGGAGCCGGAGGCGAATTGCTCGCTGCACCCCGCCACCCTGCGCCGTCTCGGGGTGGAACCGGGCGGCATGGTGCGGCTCATCACCCGGCGCGGCGCGATCACGGTGATGGCGCGCGCCGACCGCGCGGTATCCCCCGACATGGTGTTCATGCCCTTCGCCTATGTCGAGGCGGCGGCGAATATCCTCACCAACCCGGCGATTGATCCCTACGGCAAGATCCCCGAGTTCAAATTCTCGGCGGTGCGCGTCGAAGCCGCCGGGATCGCCCCCCGATAACGCAGCGGGGGCCGCCCTCGCGTGACCGCCCCTGCTTCATCTTGCCGGAAATATCCCTTCCCGGCCTCAGTTGGGCAGGATCACGATTTCCACCCGGCGATTCTGTGTGCGGCCTTCAGGCGTGAGGTTCGAGGCCACCGGCTGATCCTCGCCCCGCCCGATGGCGCGGATGCGAGAGCCGGGCACCCCGCCCTCCAGAAGCACATCGGCGACCGCATTGGCGCGCCGCACAGAGAGCGTCTGGTTATAGCTGGCCGATCCCGTGCTGTCAGTGTGGCCCACCACCTGAACCGTGGTGTCAGGATACCTCTGAAGGCTTTGCGCCACCCTGAACAGGTCGCCGCGCAGCCCTTGCGACACGGTAAAGCTGCTGGTCGCGAACAGAATATCCTGCGGCATGGTCAGGATGAGCCGGTCGCCGGTGTTCACAATCTGAATGTCGTTGCCGACCTGCTGACGCAATTCCGCCGCCTGCCGGTCGAGCGCATTGCCGATCGCCGCCCCGCCAAGCGCGCCGATTGCCCCGCCAAGCAGCGCGCCCGTGGCCCGGTTGTCGCTGACAGCCGCGCCGGTACCCGCACCGACGAGGCCGCCGATGATCGCTCCTGACCGGGTTCTCTGGTTGTTGTCGGGTCCGCCGACCTGATTGGGATCGGTGCAGGCCGTCACCAGCAGAAAGGCCGTGCCGAAGAGGGCCAGGAGGGTCTTGTTCGCCTTGTTCGCTCGAATCATGAATAAACCTCGTTGATAAACCTGCCCGAACAGTTCGGGGATAGGGCGATGATAAGCAATATCATCATCGCTCCCAAGGGGAATCGGGCGGCAAATGCGCGCGGTTTCCCGCCTGTCCGTCCGCCCGCGCGCTCTCCCACGCCAGCAGCGCGCGCTTGACCGGCAGCCCCCAGTGGTACCCTCCCAGAGCGCCGGTTTTGCGCAAGGCCCGGTGGCAGGGGATGAGATAGCTCACCGGGTTGCGCCCCACGGCGGTGCCCACGGCGCGCACGGCGCGGGGATGGCCGATGGCGCGGGCGATCTCGGAATAGGTGGTGACATGGCCCGAGGGGATATCGAGCAGCGCCTCCCAGACCTTGATCTGGAACGGCGCGCCGATCATGTGGAGCCGCGCCTCGCCCCTTCCCGCGAAGGCCGCCATGACCCAGGGGGCAATCGCCTCGGGCGCCGTTTCATACTGCGCCTCGGGCCAGCGCGCGCGCAGGTCCGCCATGGCCGCCGCGCGTCCGGTCTCGGCGGCAAAGGCCAGCCCGCACAGGCCGCGCCCGGTGCCCATTGCCAGCGCCTCGCCAAAGGGCGTGTCGAACCAGCCATACCGGATCGCAAGCCCCGCGCCGCCGCGCGCGAACTCGCCCGGACGCATTGCCTCCCACCGCAGGAAGAGATCGTGCAGCCGCCCGGTGCCCGACAGCCCCGCCGCCTCTGCCGCCTCCAGCGTGGTAAAGCGTTGTGCCAGCATCTCACGCGCATGACCAAGCGCCAGATATTGCTGATACCGCTTCGGTGAGACGCCCACCCAGGCCGAGAACAGCCGCTGGAAATGCGCCGCACTCATCCCCATCTCACCGGCAAGTGCCTCAAGCGTCATCGTCTCGCCGCCCGCGTCGATCAGCGCGATGGCACGGCGCATGACATTGTAATGATAGCTTTCCGACATCGCGGCCCCCTCGGTCGTTGCGCCACAAGATAGGCCGCGCCACATGGGCACGCGACCCGAATGTTGCGCAATCCGTGGTTTCGCGTCATAGACGGGCCATGGCGCGCCAACTCGATTACCACACTCTCCGCGATATTTTCACCCGCTTCCAGGCGGCAGAGCCCGAGCCGAGGGGCGAGCTCGATCATGTCAACGCCTTTACCCTGCTGGTCGCGGTCGTGCTCTCGGCGCAGGCGACCGATGTTGGCGTGAACCGCGCCACGCAGGCGCTTTTCAAGGTCGCCGATACGCCGGAAAGGATGCTCGCGCTTGGCGAAGAGGCGTTGACCCTGCATATCAGGACCATCGGCCTTTACCGCAACAAGGCGAAAAATGTCATCCGCCTCAGCCAGATCCTCGTCGAGGAGTATGGCGGCTGCGTGCCCAATTCCCGCGCCGCGCTTCAGTCGCTTCCGGGCGTCGGGCGCAAGACCGCTAATGTCGTGCTCAACACATGGTGGGGCTACCCGGCGCAGGCGGTCGATACCCATATCTTTCGTATCGGCAACCGCACCGGCATCTGCCCCGGCAAGGATGTCGAGGCCGTCGAGCGCGCCATCGAGGACAATGTTCCCGTCGATTTCCAGCGCCATGCGCATCACTGGCTGATCCTGCACGGCCGCTATACCTGCCGCGCGCGCAAACCCGCCTGCGGCACCTGCCTGATCCGCGATCTCTGCCCCTACGAGGACAAGACCCTATGACCAAATATCAGATTGTCGGCATCGGCAATGCCATCGTCGATGTGATCGGTCGCTGCGACGACGCCTTTCTTGCCCGCATGGGGATCGACAAGGGCGTGATGCAGCTGATCGAGACCGAGCGCGCCGAGTTCCTTTATGCGCAGATGCCCGAGCGGCGGCAGATGCCCGGCGGGTCGGTTGCCAATACCGTCGCGGGTCTTGGCGCGCTGGGCCTCTCGACCGCCTTCATCGGGCGGGTGAGCGATGACGCCCTGGGTCACTATTACGCCGGGGCGATGCGCGCCGTCGGCACCGAGTTCGTCAACCCGCCGCGCGCGGGCGATCTGCCCACGTCGCGCTCGATGATCTTCGTGACGCCCGACGGCGAGCGGTCGATGAATACCCATCTGGGCGTCTCGACCGACCTTGACGAGAGTGACGTGCCCGAGGACGTGGCGGGGCAGGCGGGCATCCTGTTCCTCGAGGGCTATCTGTATGACAAGCCCAGGGGCAAGGCGGCCTTCGAGCGCGCGGCGCGCGCGGCGCGCGCGGGCGGTGGCCGCGCGGGCATCACCCTGTCGGATCCGTTCTGCGTCGATCGCCACCGCGCGGATTTCCGCGAGCTGGTCAGATCGCTCGATTTCGTCATCGGCAACGAGCACGAATGGCGCGCGCTCTATCAGACCGACGATCTCGGCGCGGCGCTCGAACAGGCGGCGGGCGAAAGCGGCCTGATCGTCTGCACACGCTCGGGGCACGATGTCGTGCTGGTCGAGGGCGACGAGACGGTGAGCGTGCCGGTCACCCGCGTCGATCCGGTCGATACCACCGGCGCGGGCGACCAGTTCGCCGCCGGTTTCCTCTGCGGGCTGGCCACGGGCAAGCCGCTGGCGGTCGCCGGGCGCATGGGCTGCATCGCCGCGGCAGAGGTGATCGGCCATTACGGCGCGCGCCCCGAGACGGACATCGCCGCGCTTTTCGCCGCCGAGGGGTTGATCTGAGGGGCATTTGGGTGCGGAGATGCGGATGATGCCGGAGAGACGGAGGAGGGGATGAGCGATCTGGGCAGGCTTCACCGCGTCGATCTGCGCGACATCTGGCAATCCGAAGCACAGGATTTCACGCCGTGGCTGGCGCGCGAGGACAATCTTGCGCTGCTGGGCGAGACCTTGGGCATTGATCTCGAGCTTGAGGCGGTGGAACAGACTGTCGGACCGTTCCGCGCGGATATCCTGTGCAAGGACACGCTTTCGGATCGCTGGGTGCTGGTCGAGAATCAGCTTGAGCGCACAGATCACACGCATCTGGGCCAGCTCATGACCTATGCGGCGGGGCTGGATGCTGTCACCATCGTCTGGATCGCCAAGCGGGTGGCGGATGAGCATCGTGCGGCGATGGATTGGTTGAACGAGATCACCGATGCCGAGGTGCGGTTCTTCGCGCTGGAGGTGGAGTTGTGGCGCATCGGCGACAGCCCCGCCGCGCCCAAGTTCAACGTGGTGAGCAAGCCGAATGACTGGTCGCGGAGCACCAGTGAGGCAAAAAGATCGGTGGAGAATGCGCCTTTAACGGCGTCTCAACAGGAACTAGAGGATTATTGGTCAGCATTCGAGGAATTGCTGTCACAAACAAGCAAGCGCGTCCGGGCGGTCAAGCCGCTTCCGCAGAACTGGCTAGTTCACAGCATCGGAAAATCAGGGGTGACGCTGAACAGCTCAATCAACCGACGGGAGGGCTGGGTGCGCGCTGAAATATACCTGACCGGAAAGATGGCGAAACCCTATTTCGACAGGCTCAAGATGGAGCGCGACGCGATTGAAACTGAGTTGGGGGAGACGCTTACCTGGTATGAGGAAGCGGCCCGCGACCGACGGATATATCTCACGAAATACATGCAGAACGTGGCGGATCGAGAAACTTGGCCGCAGCAACACGCGTGGCTGGCCCGGAAACTCGATCACATGCATGCTGTGTTCGGTGAACGTGTGCGCAGCCTCGATATCGGATCAGGGGAAGCAAGCGAATGACCCGAACCCTCTTCACCAATGCCCGCCTCATAGACCCCGAGGCGGGGACGGATGCGCCCGGCTGGCTGTTGATCGACAAGGGCGTGATCGCCGGGCGCGGCGCCGAGGCCCCGCCAGAGGCCGGGGCCGTGATCGACTGCGGCGGCCATTGCCTTGCGCCCGGCATCGTCGATATCGGGGTGAAGGTCTGCGAGCCGGGCGAGCGGCACAAGGAGAGCTATCGCTCGGCCGGGCTGGCGGCGGCGGCGGGGGGCGTCACCACCATGGTCACGCGGCCCGACACGAAACCCGCCATCGACACGCCCGAAGTGCTGGAATTCGTCACCCGCCGCGCGCGCGATGCCTCGCCGGTGCGTATCCGCCACATGGCCGCCCTGACCAAGGGTCGTGACGGGCGCGAGATGACCGAGATCGGATTTCTGCTCGACGCCGGGGCCATCGCCTTTACCGATGCCACCCGCGTCACNNGACACGCCCGAAGTGCTGGAATTCGCCCGCCGCCGCGCCAACGAGGCGGCCCCCGTCACCGTCCTGCCCATGGCCGCGCTGACCAAGGGGCGCGAGGGGCGCGAGATGGTCGAGATCGGCTTTCTCATGGATGCGGGCGCCGTGGCCTTTACCGATTGCGATCATGTGGTCCAGGACACCCGGGTTCTGTCGCGCGCGCTGAGCTATGCGCGCAGCCTTGGCGCGCTGGTGATCGGCCACTGCCAGGATCCGGGGCTGAGCCAGGGGGCGGCGGCGACCTCTGGCAAGTTTGCCTCGCTCAGGGGGCTGCCCGCCGTCTCGCCCATGGCCGAGCGGATGGGGCTGGATCGTGACATCGCGCTGCTGGAGATGACGCGCGCGCGCTATCACGCCGATCAGATCACCACCGCGCGCGCCCTGCCGGCGCTGGCGCGTGCCAAGCGGAACGGACTCGACATCACCGCCGGCACCTCGATCCACCACCTGACGCTCAACGAGCTCGACGTCGCGGACTATCGCACCTTCTTCAAGGTCAAGCCGCCGCTGCGCTCCGAGGAGGATCGCCAGGCGGTGATCGAGGCGCTGCGCGACGGGCTGATCGACATCATCTCGTCGATGCACACGCCGCAGGACGAGGAAAGCAAGCGCCTGCCCTTCGAGGCCGCGGCAAGCGGCGCGGTGGCGCTCGAGACGCTGCTTCCGGCGGCGCTGCGGCTTTACCACGCCGAGGCGCTCGATCTGCCGACGCTCTGGCGGGCGATGTCGCTCAACCCGGCGAAACGGCTGGGGCTGGCCTCGGGGCGGCTCGGCGTGGGCGCGCCCGCCGATCTGGTGCGCTTCGATCCGGGCAGGCCCTTCATCCTCGATCGCTTTGCGCTGAAATCCAAATCCAAGAACACGCCCTTTGACGGGGCGCGGCTGCAAGGTAAGGTCATGGCGACCTATGTTGCCGGCACCTGCGTTTACGAGGCCCCCTGATGCCCCTGATTGACACCGCGCCCCTGGCGCTGATCGTGTGGGCGGCGATCGGCTATTTTCTTGGCTCGATCCCCTTCGGGCTGGTGCTGGCGCGGGTCATGGGGCTGGGCAACCTGCGCGAGATCGGATCGGGCAATATCGGCGCGACCAACGTGCTGCGCACCGGCAACAGGACGGCGGCGGCGCTGACGCTGCTGCTCGACGGTGGCAAGGGGGCGGCGGCGGTGCTGCTTGCGCGCGCCTTCGCGGGCGAGGACGCGGCGCAACTGGCCGGACTCATGGCCTTTCTGGGCCATTGCTATCCGGTCTGGCTGCGCTTTGCGGGCGGCAAGGGGGTGGCGACCTTTCTCGGGCTGCTGCTTGCACTTGCCTGGCCTGTCGGGATCGCGGCCTGCCTGACATGGCTTGTCGCTGCCGCGCTCACGCGCATCTCCTCGCTCTCGGCACTGGTGGCGGCGCTGGCCGCGCCGCTCTGGATGCTGGTTCTCGGTCGTTCCGGCGCGGTGTTGCTGGCCATTGCGCTGGCGGCGCTGATTCTCTGGCGGCACAGGGGCAATATCGCGCGACTTCTGAGCGGCACCGAACCGAAGATCGGGCACAAGAACTGAAGCCGGCCCGAACCGGCAAGCTCTCACCCTTTTGCGGAACTGCCTTACCGATCCTTGCCGACATTGGCCGCGAAGGCGGCGGCAAAGGCGGCCTGTTTCCCGGCGTCGGCCTCGGTTTGATGGCGCGCCTTCCATTCGGGATAGGGCATCCCGTAGGTGATTTCCCGCGCCTCGTCCGTGGTCATCTCGAGGCCCTGCTCGTGCGCGGCCTCCTGATACCAGCGGCTGAGACAATTGCGGCAAAAGCCTGCAAGGTTCATCAGGTCGATATTCTGCACATCGGTGCGCTTTTCCATCAGGTGGTGGCGCAGCTTGCGAAAGGCGGCGGCCTCAAGCTCGATACGGGTCTGGTCGTCCATGGCTGTCTCCTGTCGTTCGCCCGAAGATGCGACCCGGAGCGTCTCGGCGCAAGGGGTCAGACAAGGGCAAGCGTATCGCGCAGCATCGGCGCAAGGCGCGCGGCCCAGGTCTTTTGCTGTTCGGGTGTGGCGATGAGATCGTTGCGCAGCTCGATCAGGATATTGGGCCGCCCGTGGGCGATGGCGTGGCGCGCGATGGTGTCGCCGGGCAGGTGGCCGCCATAGGGTTCGTTATCGCCGACGCAGAGATCGCGCTCGGCCCGCAGCCGTGCCAGGAGGGGCCGCGCCAGCCGCTCGTCGGCGGCATGGAGCAGGCCGACATGCCAGGGGCGCGGGGGGCGGCCGCGCAGTTGCGGGGTAAAGCTGTGGATCGAGAGAATCGCGGTATCCTCCCGCCGCGCCGCGAGGTCGGCCAGCGCGCTGTGATAAGGGCGGTAAAGCCGGTTGAGCCGCCGCGCGAGATCGTCCTCGGTTACATGGCGGTTGGCCGGGATCACCGTGCCGTCATAGAGCTTCATCACCAGGGTGGGGTCATCCTCGCCCCGGTTCGGGTCGATCACGAGGCGCGAGAAATTCGTGGCGATGAGGGGCGCGTCAAGGGCCCCCGCCAACGCCTGCGCCAGCCCCGCAGCGCCCACATCCCAGGCGATATGGCGCGCCATGTCCCCGGGCGCGATGCCGAGCGTTCCGCCGTTCACGAAGTCAGGCACGGTATTGCTGGCGTGATCGCAGATCACCAGCCAGCGAGACGGGCGCACGGCGCCCTCGATGTCATAAGGCTGATACATGGTCCGGCTTGGCATTTGTTGGCCTCTCCCTCTAGGATAGTTGTCGGGAAAAGGGAATTGGGTCATAAGCCGGTCAAGCGCCGCGTTAGCGATAACATGCCCGGCCTGATCGCAAAGGAGAGCAGATGAGACGGCACCGCAAAGTCAAGATCGTGGCCACGCTTGGCCCGGCATCCTCGGATTACGAGACGATCCGCGCCCTGCACGAGGCGGGGGCAGATGTGTTTCGCCTCAACATGAGCCACGGAGATCACGAGGAAATCGCCGCGCGCCATGCCATTATCCGCCAGATCGAAGAGGAAATGACCAGCCCCATCGCCATTCTCGCCGATCTTCAGGGGCCCAAGCTGCGGGTGGGAACCTTTGCACGCGGCGAGGAAGAGCTGATCGAGGGGGCGGTCTTCCGGCTCGATCTCGATGGGGCGCAAGGCGATGCCGCGCGCGTCTGCCTGCCCCATCCCGAGATTTTCGCCGCCCTGGAGCCGACCGCACAAATTCTGGTCAATGACGGCAAGATCCGTCTGCGCGTGCGCGACTGCGGTCCCGATTTCGCCGATTGCGAGGTGGTGGTGGGCGGCACCATCTCCAACCGCAAGGGCGTCAATGTGCCCGACGTGGTGTTGCCGCTGGCGGCGCTCTCCGACAAGGACCGCGCCGATCTCGAATTCGTCTGCGAACTGGGCGTTGACTGGCTTGCCCTGAGCTTCGTGCAGCGCCCCGAGGATGTGAACGAGGCGCGTGCGCTGGCGCGCGGGCGCGCGGCGATCATGTCGAAAATCGAGAAACCGGCGGCGGTAAAGTGCTTCGACGATATTCTTGCGGTCAGCGACGGGATCATGGTGGCGCGCGGCGATCTGGGCGTGGAATTGCCCGTGCAGAACGTGCCGCCCATCCAGAAGCGGCTTGTGCGCAAGTGCCGCGCCGCTGCCAAGCCCGTGATCGTGGCGACGCAGATGCTCGAATCGATGATCGAGAGCCCGATGCCCACCCGCGCCGAGGTCTCTGACGTGGCGACCGCGATCTACGAGGGCGCGGACGCGATCATGCTCTCGGCGGAATCGGCGGCGGGCCACTACCCGATCGAGGCCGTGCGCACCATGGACAACGTCGCCCGCGAGGTCGAGAGCGACCCGACCTATCGCGAGGAGATCGAGGCAAGCCGCAAGGTCAACCGCCAGAGCGTCGCCGATGGCATCGTGGTGGCCGCGCGCGAAATCGCCGAGACCGCCGACATCAAGGTGATCTGCTGCTATACCGAATCGGGCACCACCGCCCTGCTGACGGCGCGCGAGCGGCCGCATGTGCCGATCATCGGCATGACAAGTCTGCGCGCCACGGCGCGACGGCTGGCGCTGACCTGGGGGGTCAACTGCATGATGACGCCGGAACTCACGCGCTTCAAGATGGCGGTCATCAACGCCGCCCGCGCCGCGCGCGCGCAGGGCTACGCGACCGAGGACGATCACATCGTCGTCACGGCAGGCGTGCCCTTCAACGTGCCGGGCAGCACCAACATCCTGCGCGTGGCCCCCTGCAAGGAAAGTTTGATCTACGCCACTGATCCGGGCTAGGCTTGTTCACCGGCAGGAGGTTGCGGGGGGCACCGGGCATGGATGCGGATATGGCGATGGCAATCGGCACTGTGCTCGGGGTCTTGTCGATCCCGTCCCTGCTCTCGGCGATGAGCGAGGGCCGCGCGCCCAAGGTGGGCGGTCTGCTCCTGATCGCCGCGGGCGGCCTTGTGATCTGGGCGCTTGCAACCCGGCCGGGCGGTTACAGCCTGGCCGAATTGCCCGGACTCATCATCGACGTGATCGCGCGCATCATCGGCTGAGCCCTGGCAAGCATCGCCTGCCACTTGCACAACCCGCATCAAAAGCGTATAGGGCGCGCTCATTGCGCCGGTCCGGCCAGATGTGGCATGCCGAGGCTGGCGATTCTACCGACCGAAAGAGGAGCCGGAAATGCCCAAGATGAAGACCAAGTCGAGCTGCAAGAAGCGGTTCAAGGTGTCCGCCACCGGAAAGATCATCGCCGGACAGGCCGGAAAGCGGCATGGAATGATAAAGCGGACCAACAAATTCATCCGCAACGCGCGTGGCACCACCACGCTCAGCAAGGCCGATGAACAGATCATCAGGCCGATGATGCCCTACGCGCGCTAAGGAGGATTTGAAACATGTCACGCGTCAAAGGTGGGGTTGTCACCCACGCCCGTCACAAGAAAGTCATCAAGGCCGCGAAAGGCTATTATGGCCGTCGCAAGAACACCTTCAAGGTGGCCGCGCAGGCGGTGGACAAGGCAAATCAATACGCCACGCGCGACCGCAAGAACCGCAAGCGCAATTTCCGCGCGCTGTGGATCCAGCGGATCAACGCCGCGGTGCGCGCCCACGACGAGGGGCTGACCTATTCGCGCTTCATCAACGGCTTGGCGCTTGCCGGGGTCGAGGTGGATCGCAAGGTTCTGGCCGATCTCGCCGTTCACGAACCGGCGGCCTTCGGGGCCATCGTCGATCAGGCCCGGCAGGCGCTCGCCGCCTGAGCCACGTCGCCAACGAGGGACAAGATACCGCCGCCCGGAACAACCAACCGGGCGGCGGTTTCCGTCTCAGCCATCGTCACCGCTGGCAAGCGGCACATAAAGATCGCCCCCCTCGCGGTATTTCTCGGCCATCGCCGCCATGCCCTCTTTCTGCGCCTCGGCGCGGATATCGTGGCTGATCCGCATGGAGCAGAATTTCGGCCCGCACATCGAGCAGAAATGCGCCACCTTGTGCGCCTCTTTCGGTAGCGTCTGGTCGTGGAAATCGCGCGCGGTTTCGGGGTCGAGCGAGAGGTTGAACTGATCCTCCCAGCGGAACTCGAACCGCGCGCGCGACAGCGCATCGTCGCGCCGCTGCGCGCCGGGCAGCCCCTTGGCCAGATCGGCGGCATGGGCTGCGATCTTGTAGGTGATGACGCCGGTTTTCACGTCGTCGCGGTCGGGCAGGCCAAGGTGTTCCTTGGGCGTGACATAGCACAGCATCGCGCAGCCGANNCCGATGCCGCTGGTGATGTGATCGTAACCCGGCGCAATATCAGTGACGAGCGGCCCGAGGGTATAGAACGGCGCTTCGCCGCAAGCCTCAAGCTGCTTGTCCATGTTCTCCTTGATCTTGTGCATCGCCACATGGCCCGGCCCCTCGATCATCACCTGGCAGTCCCGGCCCCAGGCGATTTTCGTGAGTTCGCCGAGCGTCTCCAGTTCCGCGAATTGCGCCGCGTCATTGGCATCGGCGATCGAGCCGGGGCGCAGCCCGTCGCCCAGGGAAAAGCTCACGTCATACTGGCGGCAGATGTCGCAGATCTCCTCGAAATGCTCGTAGAGGAACGACTCGCGGTGGTGATGCAGGCACCATTTCGCCATGATCGAGCCGCCGCG
>DIUD01000005.1:30668-77286 GCA_002428225.1 Roseovarius sp. UBA6167
GGCCTGCTCGATCAGCGTGTCGCGAAACACCTCCCATGTCAGGTCTTCGGCCACGCCATTCACCTTTTCAAGCGCCTGATAGATCGGCACCGTGCCGATCGGGACGGGGCTGTTGCGGAGGATCCATTCGCGGGTGTTGTGGATGTTGCGCCCGGTCGAGAGGTCCATCACCGTATCCGCCCCCCAGCGGATCGCCCAGACCAGTTTTTCCACCTCCTCTTCCATCGACGAGGTGACGGCCGAGGTGCCCATGTTGGCGTTGATCTTTACCAGGAAATTGCGCCCGATGATCATCGGCTCGAGTTCCGGGTGATTGATGTTGGCCGGGATGATGGCCCGGCCCGCCGCGATCTCGGAGCGGACGAACTCGGGCGTGACATGATCGGGGATGTTCGCGCCCCAGTCATTGCCGTCGCGCGGCGCCGTGCTCGCCTCGCGCAGCTGGTTCTCGCGGATCGCCACGAATTCCATCTCCGGCGTGATGATCCCCGCGCGCGCATAGGCCAGCTGGGTGGGCGCCGCGCCTGCCTTGCCGCGCAGCGGGCGGGGCCGCACCGGGAATTCCGGCACCAGCCGCTCGCCGCGGGCAAAGCCGTTATCCGCGGGCTTCACCCGGCGGCCCGGATATTCCTCCACATCGCCGCGCGCCACGATCCAGTCGCGGCGCATCGCCGGCAGGCCACGGGCGATGTCGGTTGCGGCATCGGGATCGGTATAGGGGCCGGAACTGTCATAGACCGGCAGAGGGGGTTCGCCCGCCGTGGGATGGGTGGCAATCTCGCGCATCGGCACGCGGATATCGGGGTGCAGGCTGCCCGCGACGTAGATCTTGCGCGACGCGGGCAGGGGGCCGGTGGTCACGCGCGGGGCGGTGTCATGGGTGGGGATTGTCATTTTGGTGCTCCTCGTCGCTCGGTTTCCAAAGAGACCAGATGAGCCGTGGCCGGGGAGGCATGGGGAGGGTCATCCCCTTCGGAACAGTCGGGCCGCCATGAGGCGCGCGGTTCCTCAGCTTCCTACGCCAGTATCAACTGGATCAGGTTCAAAGGGTCGCCTCGCCGGTGTCGCCACCTGTCAGCCTCTCAGTCCCCAAGGCGGGACTCCCCTGCAAGGCCGACACTAGATCGGGGGCGCCGCCGTTTCAAGTCATCCTGGCCCAAGGTGGGGCCGTCCCTTGCCGCAGAACAGGCAAGGCTGATAGACCGCCACGACGTCGGGATGCGACAGCGATTCGGGAAAGAACGGGAATAATGGCAGGAACGGAACGCGCGGCGGTTCTTCTCACCGGGGCATCGGGGCGCGTCGGGCGGATGGTGGTGCACCACTGGCCGCGCGGGCGCGTGGCGGTCACGGCGCAATATCGCCGCGACGTGGCGGCGGGGGCGCTTGTGTGGGATCCCGCCGAGGGGCCGCGCGCGCTGCTCGAGCATCAGGCGCGGGCCGGCGCGGCATTCCGGGCAATGGTGATGCTGGCAGGCGTGGTGCCCGGGGCAGGCCGGGACCTGTCCCGGAACCGCGCCATTGCCGAGGCGACGCTCGAGGCCGCTGCGCGTGCGGGCATCGCGCGGGTGCTGCTGGCCTCCTCCTCGGCGGTTTACGGGCCGGGCGAAGACCTCGGCGAGGACGCCCCTTGCGCGCCGGTCAACGACTATGGCGCGGCCAAGCTGGAGGTGGAGGCGACCGGCCGGGCGTGGCGCGACCGGGGGCTGGAGGTCTGCGCGCTCAGGATCGGCAACGTGGCCGGGGCGGATGCGCTGCTGCTGAACGTGGCGCGGGGGGAGAGGGCGATCACGCTCGACATTTTCGCGGATGGCGAGGGGCCGCTGCGCTCCTATATTGGTCCGCGAAGCATGGCCGAGGCGCTGGAGGCGCTCGTGCTGCACGAGGGGCCGCTGCCCGCTGTGCTCAACCTGGCCGCCCCTTTCCCCGTGACCATGGCCGCGCTCGCGCGGGCCGCCGGCGCGGCGATCCGTCCCCGGCCCGCGCCTGCGACGGCGCATCAGCGCATCACGCTCGATTGCGCCCGTCTTGCCGCCCTCCACCGGTTCCGGCCGGCCGACAGCGATCCGGTCGAGATGGTGCGCCAGTGGCAGGAGGCGCGCGCCGCATGACCCCCGCGAAACGCGCCTTCGACGTCGTCTTTGCGCTGGCCCTCGGGCTGCTTCTCGCGCCGGTGATCGCGGTCACCGCGCTGGCGCTGCTGGTGCTGGAAGGCCGTCCGGTTTTCTTTCGCTCCGAACGGATGAAGACGCCGACCGAGGGTTTCTTTCTCCTCAAGTTCCGCACCATGACGCCGGCGGAGGCCGATCAGGGGGTCTCGGGCGGCGACAAGGCGCACCGCATCACCCGCATGGGTGCCATTCTCAGGCGCACGCATCTCGACGAGCTGCCGCAACTGTGGAACGTGATCCGGGGCGATCTCAGCCTTGTCGGCCCGCGTCCGCCGCTGCGTCTCTATGTGGAGCGGTTTCCCGAAATCTATGCGCAGGTCCTGAAATCGCGCCCCGGCCTCACCGGGCTCGCGACGCTGCGTTATCACGCGCATGAGGCGCGCCTTCTGGCCAGGAGCCGCAGCGCCGCCGAGACCGACGCGATCTATTGCCGCTCCTGCGTGCCGCGCAAGGCGCGCCTCGACCTGATCTATCAACGCCATCGCAATATCTGCCTCGATCTGGTCATTCTTCTTCAGACGGCTTTCAAGGGCTGGCGCTGAACCGTTGCGCGGCGGACGGGGGCGGTTGACCTGAGTCAATGCGCGCCCCGGACAAGCGGTGATAAGATAATACGCAATGGAGGACCGTCATGCTTGATACAGATACCTACCGCGTCGCCCTGATGCGCCGCTTGCGTCAACTCGATGCGCGCCTCCATGCCATCGAGGAAGAGCTTGACGCGCCCCGCGCCCCCGACTGGGAAGAGGCCGCCACCGAGCGTGAAAATGACGAGGTTCTCGAACGGCTGGGACTTGCGGGCGAGGCCGAGGTCACGCGCATCCGCGCGGCGCTCGACCGGATTCGCAAGGGCCACTATGGAATCTGCACACAATGCGGCGAGGAAATTTCGGTGGCAAGGCTCGATGCCCTGCCCGAAACGCCGCTCTGTCAGCGGTGCGCCGCCGAAATTTCGTGACGGAGTTCACAATTCTGTCGCGCTGATGTGGCAAACCTATCGCTCAAGGGCAGGACACGCTATGATTGAGACACATCTGGGAGGACCACCATGACCTATCTTGACGCGGAGCTTGACCGCCTTCAGGCCGTTATCGGCGCCACGGCGCCCGATGCCCGTTACCGGCTCGAACCACAGGTTCGCAAGCTGATCGTCAATTTGCGCAACGAGGGCCGTGCCGTGCCGGCGCGGATCAAGGCTCTGCACACGACCTTGTTGAGCGAGGCCATCGAGGTCGAGTTTGACAACATGCCGGTCTGAAAAGACTGCGCCCCAGTCCGGGTCCAGTCACGCGCGCGGGGCAATGCCTCAACCCATGCCTGCCCGCCGCAAGATGAGGCCGAGACGGGCAAAGCTGTTGGCGATATCGGCCGGCTCGCGCTCGGCCAGAAAGCCGTCAAGCTCTGCATGGATACGGATCGCCTGATCGAGCGCGGGATCGCTGCCCTCGGTGTAGAGCCCCGCGCGCACCATGGTCTCTGAACGCGCATAGGTGCCGAGCAGGTGGCGGGCCCTGGCGATGAGGCGGTTTTCCTCCGCGCTCGCCGCCTGCGGCAGGCTGCGCGAGACCGAGCGCAGCAGGTCGATGGCAGGGTAGCGCCCGCGCTCGGCGATCCCGCGGTCGAGCACCACATGCCCGTCGAGCACGCCGCGCAGGATATCGGCCACCGGCTCTTCCATGTCCGAGCCGGCCACAAGGACGGTGAGCAGCGCGGTAATATCGCCCTGATCGCCTTCTCCCGGCCCGGCGCGTTCGCACAGCGACATGATCGCGTGCGAGGTCGAAGGCGGAAAGCCGCGCAGCGCGGGCATCTCGCCCGCGGCGATGGCCACCTCACGATGCGCCTCGGCAAAGCGTGTGATCGAATCGGCCAGAAACAGAACATGGCGGCCCGCGTCGCGGAACTGCTCGGCCACGGCCATGGCGGTGAGCGCCGCGCGCCGCCGCACCAGCGCCGAGCGGTCGGAGGTGGCCGCCACGATCACCGCGCGCGCCATGCCCTCGGGGCCAAGCACATGGCGGACGAATTCGCCCAGCTCGCGCCCGCGCTCGCCGATCAGCGCCACCACCACCACATCGGCCTGCATGTGCCGCGCGAGGTGGCCCAGAAGCATGGATTTGCCGACGCCCGAACCCGCGAAAAGCCCCATCCGCTGCCCGCGCACAATGGGCAGAAGCGTGTTGAACACGGCCATGCCGGTTTCCAGCCGCGCCCCGAGCGGGCGACGGCGCGCGGGGGCGGGCGGGTCGGCGCGCAGGGGGCGCGCGCCGGGTCCGCGCAAGAGCGGGCGGCCATCGAGCGGCACGCCGAACGGGTCGATCACACGACCGATCCAGTCCTCCGAGGGGGCGATCTCGGACGGCCCCAGAAGGCGGACGCGATCCCCGAGCGCCACCCCCTCGGCGGCCTCGTCGGGCAGGATCAGGAGCGCGGCGGCCTCCATCTGCAGAACCTCGCCCGAGAGCGGGCCGCGCGCGGTCACGATACGCACCCGGTCGCCAAGCCGCGCCACCCGCGACAGCCCGCCCACGCGCAAAAGCCCGCCCGCGACCGAGATCACGCGCCCCACCGGGTGCGATGCACTCAGCCCGGTGATTTCTGCCCGAAGGCCCGCCAGTGCGGTTTGTCTCATGGAATCGCTCCTGACCGTCTCCTGAGAACCATTTCTAAACGAATCAGGGTTAAGCCTTGGTTGAAGCCAATCGAGGGAGAAGCCCCGATGTTTGAAAACCTGGAAGTCTTTCGCCTGTCCCATGTTCTTGCGCGCCATGCAGGCGCGCGGCAGGCGGTGGTGGCGCAGAACATGGCCAATGCCGACACGCCCGGATACGGCGCGCGCGACATCGCGCCGTTCTCGGCCTTTCTCGACGCGCCGCCGGGGATGCGCGCGACGCGGCCCGGCCATCTCTTCGGCCAGGGCGGCGCGCTGGCGCTCGAGGCGCGAGAGGAACGCGGCGCGGCGCGCGATCCCAACGGCAACTCGGTCTCGCTCGAGACCGAGATGCTGCGCGCGGTCGATGTGCAGCGCGATCACGCGCGCGCATTGGCGATCTACCGCTCCGGTCTGACCGTGCTGCGCACGGCGATTTCACGCAGCTAGGAGGGCTGAGAAATGAGCGAATTTTCCAACGCGCTGAGCGTTTCGGCAAGCGGCCTCAAGGCACAGACGCAACGGCTCCGGCATGTGGCCGAGAACATCGCCAATGCCGACACGCCCGGCTATCGGCGCAAGACCGTGGCCTTTCGCCCCGAACGCGGCGAGAAGGCGACGGGACGGGTCGAGACCGGGCCGGTGCGGCTCGACCGGGCCGCGCTGCGGCAGATCTATGAGCCGGGCCATCCGCTCGCCGATGAGAGCGGGCATTTCGACGGCTCCAACGTCGATCTGATGATCGAGATGGCCGACGCGCGCGAGGCGCAACGCAGCTACGAGGCGAATCTCAAGATGTTCGATCAGGCGCGGCAGATGCAGTCCAGCCTCATGGACCTCTTGCGCCGCTGAACGGACCGAAAAGGAAAGGAGATCCGGAATGGAGATGAGTGCAGTTTCCGCCGCGCGGGGCTATGCTGCGTTGCGCCCCGCGACCGAGCCCGAGGCCGAGGCCGGCGCGAGCGCGGGCTTTCAGGCGCTTGCGCGCGATTTCGCCGCTACCCTGCGCGCGGGCGAAGAGACGGCGATGGCCGCGATGACCGGGGGGGCCGATCCGCACGCGCTGGTGCAGGCGCTGGCACAGACCGAACTGGCCGTCGAGGCGGCGGTGACGGTGCGCGACCGGGTGGTCGAAGCCTACCAGGAAATCCTGCGGATGCCGGTCTAGGGCCATGCGCGAGGAAATCCTTTTCTATGACACGCTGCGCGAGGGGCTCTGGGTCGCGCTGATGATCTCCTTGCCGATCCTCACCGTGGCGCTGGTGGTCGGGCTGATCGTCGGGCTTTTTCAGGCGCTCACCTCGATCCAGGAAATGACGCTCACCTTCGTGCCGAAACTCGGGGCCATCGTGCTCGTGTTCTGGCTGAGCATGGGCTTCATGACCCAGACGCTGGTGGCGTTCTTTCAGGACCGGCTTGTGCCGCTCATCGTCGGAGGCTGAGACATGGAAGCCGCAGGATACGCCACGCTCACCCGGCAGACCGGGCTGATGCGCGAGATGCAGATGATCGCCAACAATATCGCCAACGCGGCGACGACCGGCTATCGCGCCGAGGGGATGATCTTCTCGGAATTCGTCGCCCGCGCCGACGGCGCGCCGTCGCTGTCGATGGCGCGCGGCAACACGCCCGTCACCTCGCAGCTGCAAGGGGCGCTCGAGGCCACCGGCGGCGCGTTCGATTTCGCCATCGAGGGCGAGGGGTTTTTCCTGATCGACACGCCCGAGGGCGAGCGGCTGACGCGCAGCGGGGTCTTCGCGCTCTCGGGGGCGGGCGATCTGGTGACGATGGACGGGTTTCGCGTGCTCGATGCGGGCGGCGCGCCGGTCTTCATTCCGCCCGACGCGGGCCGTCCCGGCCTTGCCGCCGATGGCACGCTGAGCGCGGATGACCGCCCGCTTGCGCAACTCGGCCTCTTTCGGCCCGCAGAGGGCGCGGCACTCAGCCGGGTGGGCGGAAACCTCTTCCAGAGCAGGGGCGAGGTCGAGCCGGTGGAAGAGGGCAGGATCCTTCAGGGATTCCGCGAAGGCTCCAACGTGGAGCCGCTCGGCGAGGTCGCGCGCATGATCGAGGTGCAGCGCGCCTATGAAATGGGCCAGAGCTTTCTCGAGGCCGAACATGAGCGCGTGCGCCGCGCGCTCGATACATTCACCCGCTGAGGAAAGGAGAGCGCCATGAGACTTCTCAAGATCGCAGCCACCGGCATGGCCGCGCAGCAGATGCGCGTCGAGACCATCGCCAACAACCTCGCCAACATGTCCACCACCGGCTACAACGCGCGCCGCGCCGAATTTGCCGACCTGCATTACCAGCAGGTGACGCGGGCGGGCACGATCTCGGCCTCCGACGGCTCGGTGCTGCCCACGGGCGTGCAGCTTGGCCTTGGTGTGCGGCCCGCCGCCGTGACGGTGCAGCTTTCGCAAGGCTCGCTGCGGGCGACGGGGGGCGATCTCGATGTAGCGATCGAGGGGCAGGGCTATCTGGAGGTAACGCTGCCCTCGGGGCAATCGGCCTATACCCGCGACGGGGCGCTGAAACGCTCGGCCGAGGGGGTGATCGTCACCGCCGAGGGCTTTCCGGTCGCCCCCGAGATCACCATCCCCGACGATGCGCGCAGCATCGCAATCAATGCCGAGGGCGAGGTTTTCGCCTTCTTCGACGATACCGTTGAGGCGCAGGAACTGGGACAGTTGAACCTCGCGGGCTTTGCCAATGCCAAGGGGCTGGAGGCGATCGGCAGCAACCTCTTTCTGGAAACCGAAGGCTCGGGCCCGCCAAACGTGACCACCGCCGGACAGGACGGGCTTGGCACGCTGCGGCACGGCTTTCTCGAGGACAGTTCGGTCGATCCGGTGCGCGAGATCACCGAGTTGATCGAGGCGCAGCGCGGCTATGAACTCAACGCCAAGGTGATTACCGCCGCCGACCAGATGCTCGCGGCGACGACGCAGGTGCGGTGATGCGGGGTCTGGTGGCAATCCTTGCCGTGATGGCGGGCCCCGCGCTTGCCGACCGGGTGGAGGCGGTGCGGGTGATCCGCCCGCAGGAGGTCATCGCGCCCGAGGACGTGATCCTGCGCGAGGGCCCCGAGACGGGTGCGCCGGGTCTCGACGCGATCATCGGGCAGGAGGCGCGCGTGGCGCTCTATCCGGGGCGCGCGATTCATGCGGGCGCCATCGGCCCCCCCGCCAGCATCGAGCGCAACCAGGTGGTGCCGTTGGTCTATGTCCATGGCGGTCTGCGGATCGAGACAGAGGGGCGCGCACTCGCCCGTGCCGGGGCGGGCGAGTATGTGCGGGTGATGAACCTTTCCTCGCGCGCCACGGTCACGGGCCGCGTCACCGCCGACGGGCGAATCGAAGTGTCACGATAGGAGCCGGATGATGAGACTGCCGTTAATGCTGTTGCTGGCCGTCGCGGGCTGCGCGCGGATGGATCACATCGGCAAACCGCCGAGTTTTACCCCGACAATGAACACGACCGAGCAGCTTGCCATGCTCGATCCCGGCCTGCCGCTGGAGAGCGCGGGCCGGGTGCCGGTGCGCGAAGCCTCGCTCTGGGATGGCGGGCGCAAGTCACTTCTGGGAGACCGGCGGGCGGCGCGGCGCGGCGATATCCTGACCGTGGTGGTCGAGATCGACGAGGAGGCGGAAATCTCCAACGCCACCTCGCGGGCGCGCAACGGCTCGGAAAATCTGGCGATTCCCGATCTCTTCGGCCTGCCGCAGCGCGTCAACCGGAACCTGCCCGAAGGCGCGAGCCTCGACCCGGCGGTGGGGATCAGTTCCACCAGCCGATCGGGCGGCAATGGCTCGGTCAAGCGCAGCGAGGAGTTGACGCTGCGGGTGGCGGCGACGGTGATGCAGGTGCTCCCCAACGGGGTGCTGGAGATCCAGGGCTCGCAGGAGGTGCGCGTGAATTTCGAGCTGCGTGAAATGCTGGTGACGGGTTTCGTGCGGCCCGAGGACATCTCGCGCCAGAACGAGATCACCTATGACAAGATCGCTGCGGCGCGCATTTCCTATGGCGGGCGCGGGCAGATCACCGATGTCCAGCAACCAAGGATCGGCCAGCAGGTGCTGGACGCGGTCCTGCCATTCTGAGCGGGGCCGGGGGATGATGCGCATATTCGTGCCGGGGCTGCTTTTGGTGCTCGGCCTTGCGGCCGGGATCGCTGCGGGGATCGTATTTGCACCGCCTGCCGTCGAGGAAAACGCGGCCGAAACGAGCGCGCCCGCAATCGGGGGGCAACGCGGCGGACAGACCGAATTCGTCCGGCTCAACAACCAGTTCGTCGTGCCGGTGGTCGCGCGCGACCGGGTTGCCGCGATGGTGCTCATCTCGCTCAGCGTCGAGGTGCGGCTCGGCACGGCGGACGCGGTCTATGCGCGCGAGCCGAAACTGCGCGACGGCTTTCTCCAGGTGATGTTCGATCACGCCAACCGGGGCGGCTTCGACGGGGCGTTCACCGATGCGAACAGCATGGATGTTCTGCGCCGGATGCTGATGGAAGTGGCGCGCGGTCTGCTGGGCGAGGATGTGCGCGGCGTGCTGATTACCGAGATCGCCCGTCAGGACCTGTGACCCCTCGCGCCGGCCAGCCGCAGGAGCGTGAGGTGGTCAAGGCGCTGCGCCTCGCGGGCCTGAATTTCATGATGTCTCAAGGCGCGGTGGTGCGCGGCGAGCGCACTTGCCGCCTCGGCCTTGCCGAAGGCCCGGCGCAGGGGCGGCAGCGCCTGTTCCTTGCGCGCGAGGACAAGCGCAAGCTCGGAATTGAACGCGGCGCGGTTCCGTCCGACCCAGCCCTGCCACGACAGATCCGCGCCGATTTCACGCAATCCGCTGATCGCCTGCTCCGGCAGGTCACGCGCCGCCTTGGCCTGCGCGTCGAGGCGCGCGAGCGCCGCGCGCAGCCGTGCCTCGTCCTTCAGGATCACGCGCAACCGCGCCGTCTCGCGGTCGCGCTTCGCCGCCGTGAGCGCGACAAGCGCAGAGATGTCGCCCGGCTTCATCCGAAGGCCCGCGCCTTGCGGCGCATCGCGTCGGCAAAGCGGATCGCCGCGGCGACGGCGCGATAGTGGCGCGGGTCGATCTCCTGCCCGATTTCCGTCTCGGCATGAAGCGCGCGGGCGGCGGGCGGATCGCTATGGATCGGGACACCGTGCTCATGCGCCGTCTCGCGGATCGTGCGCGCCATGTGATCGACGCCCTTGGCCACGCAGACCGGGGCCGCGCCCGGCGCGCGGCTCCATTTCAGTGCCACCGCGTAATGGGTGGGGTTGACGATCACCACATCGGCCCTGGGCACCTCGGCCATCATCTGCCGCGAGGCGATGTCCATGCCCTTCTGGCGGCGCTGTTGTTTCATGTGGGGATCGCCCTCGCTGTCCTTGTGCTCGTCGCGGATTTCCTTGTGCGACATGCGCTGGCGGCGGGCATGATCGAATCGCTGCCAGAGAAAATCGACCGCGCCGATGGCCAGCGCCAGAAGCAGCACCACGGCGAGAAACTCCACCACCATGCGCGCCATGAGCGCGCCGATCTGGCCTGGCGCGGCATGGAGCGTGGCCGCAAGGCGCGGCAACTGCCCGGTGAGATATGTGCCCAGGAGCACGCAATAGGCGAGCAGCTTGACCGCGCTCTTGGCAAATTCGAAAAGCCCGCCGGGGCCATATTTGTTGCGGGCGTTCTCGATCGGGTTGATGCGCGACAGTCTGGGCTCGAGCTTCGAGGGGGCAAAGACAAGGCTGCGCTGCGCCACCACCGACAGGAGCGCCCCCGCGCCGGGCAGCAGGAACCAGGCCATGAGTGCCAGCGCGATGCCACCCATCAGCCCGCCCAAAGCGGACGCGCCCGAGCCACCCGCAAAGATCAGCGCGGCGAGGCGGTCGGGCTGGTCGAGGAGGCGCATCATCAGCGATCCGGCCTCCGATACGGAGCCTGCGCCGACAGCCAGCGCGGCCAGGACGAAGCCCGCATAGGAGCCCGCGGTGTTGAGATCCGCAGAGCGCGCCAGTTCGCCCTTTTCCCGCGCTTTTTCAATCTTTTGCGGCGTCGCCTCATGGGTCTTTTCGCCCTCGTCCTGCCCCTCGGCCATCAGCGTCCCCCCAGCGGATCGGCGAGAAAATCGCCAAGCGCATCGGCCCAGAGGCCGAGCATGGCTGGCGCCAGAAGCATCAGAAGGACAAGCCCCGCACCAGTGATCGCGGGCGCGCCGATAAAGACCACCATGAGCTGCGGCATGGCGCGGTTGATGATGCCGAGCGTGAGATTGTAGAGCGTCGAGGCGATGACAAAGGGGGCGGCCAGCGTGAAGGCAAAGCCGAAGGCATGGGCCACGCGGTTGATGCCCCATTCCGCCACCGCCGCCGCGAGCGGCGGCACGCCCGGCGGCAGGAGGCGATAGCTGGAGACGGCAAGCTCGGCCAGACGCAGGTGCAGCCCGAGCATCATCGCCAATGCCAGCGCACCGGTTAGCAGCAGGTGGCCAATGGCCGGCATGGGGGTGGCGCCGGCGGCCCCGAGGATCTGCGACAGCGATGTGGATTGCGCGGCGATGGCTCCGGCGGTCTGGAGGGCGATCACGAAAAGGCGAATTCCGAGGCCAAGCAGCAGGCCGATGCCGGTCTCGGTAAGGATGAGCCGCGCCAGCGGCACCTCATGGGGAAGCATGGTAATCAGGCCGGGCGCGACCGCGGGGGTGACGACGGCGGTCAGCCCGAGCGCAAGGCCGAGCTTCACGCGCACCGGCACAGAGGTCTCACCGAAGCCGGGAAAGAGCGCGATGAGCGGCGCGATCCGAAGAAACACGAGGGCGTTTAGCCAAAGCAGGTCCTGCGCAAGAGGCACGAACCCGCCGAGCGCGCCGAGCCCACTCATGCGGCCACCACGCCGACGAGCGAGGGTCTGCTTTCGGTGCCGATTTCCTCGAATGAGAGCACCGGCGCGCCGATCTGTTTGGCGGCAAGCGCCGTGCGCAAAAACCGGCGGCGCGGTGTCGAGGTGACGATGGCGGGCGCGATGCCCTTTTCCTGCGCCGCGTTCACGGCTTCGGCCGCGGCCCCGGTCAGCGCATTGAAGAGATCGGGCGGCAGGGCCACATCGAGCCGCCCGCGCTCTGCCTCGATCTGGTAGGTGGCAAATCGTTCCTCCCATTCCGGGGCGAGTTGAATGAGTGGCAACGTGCCGTCAGGCCGCTTCAGTTCGGCCACCAGCTGAAAGCCGAGGCGCTGGCGGACATGCTCGCAGACCGTCTCGGGCGCGGCCCCGCCCTGCCGCCCCTCGGCCGCGGCCTCGATGATGAGCGGCAGGTTGCGGATCGAGACCTGTTCGGCAAGGAGCAGCCGCAGCACCGCGTGCAAGAGGTCGGGCGCGATCCGGTCGGGGATCATCTCGTCCAGCAGCTTGCGATTGGCCTCGGCGCGGGCGCGGTCCGACAGGTTCACCATCTCGTCGAGCAGCCGCCGCATCGCCTTCATCGTCAGGAGGCGGCTGAGGTTGCGGCGAATGACCTCGAGCAGATGGGTGGCCAGCACCTCGGTCGGGGTCACGAGCGTTGCCCCGTCCAGCGCCGCGCCGTCGCGTGCGGCGGCGGGAATCCAGCGGGCGGGCGCGCCATAGACCGGCTCGCGCACCGCCTCGCCGGGGGGGAGGGCGGGGTGGCTCTCGGGGTCGAGCGCGAGCAGGTTGTCGGGCCGCAGGCCGGCGCGCGCCTGCTCGACCCCGTGCACGCGGATGACATAGCTGCCGGGCGTCAGGCCCGCATCGTCGGTCAGCCGGATCTCGGGCAGGATAAGGCCATAGCGGGTGGCAATGTGGCGGCGCATGTTGGCGATGCGCGCATCCAGCCCCTCGCCCGGATCGAGCACCATGTTGACGAGATCAGGGGCGAATTCCACATGGATATCGTCAAGCTCGAGAATATCGCCCATGGAGGGCTCAGGCGGGGGCGCGGCGGAGGATGCGGCCTCGGCCAGCGGGGCATCGCGGCGCGCACGAAAGCCCATTGCGGCCACAGCGCCCAGGGTCAGGCCGCCGAGGAAGAAGGGCACGAAAGGCAGGCCCGGGACCAGCGCGAAAAGCGCCATCAGCACCGCCACCGTGGCAAGCGCGGCCGGGTGGCGGCCGATCTGGGCAATCATCGCCGCGTCGGTCGCCCCCAGCGTGCCGCCTCGCGCGAGCAGAAGCGCCGTGGCGATCGAGATGACCACTGCCGGGATCTGCGTCACCAGCCCGTCGCCTACGGTGAGGATGGCATAGGTCTCGAATGCGCGACCAAGCGGCATGTCATGCACGACCGTGCCCATGATCAACCCCATCACCAGATTGAGAAGCGTGATCAGCAAGCCCGCGACCGCATCGCCCTTGACGAACTTCGACGCCCCGTCGAGCGAGCCGAAAAACGTCGTCTCCTGCTGTTCACGGTCGCGGCGCTCGCGTGCTTCTTCATGGGTGATCGCGCCTGCCGACATGTCGCTGTCGATGGCCAGTTGCTTGCCCGGCATGGCGTCGAGCGCGAAACGCGCGCCCACCTCGGCCATGCGCGCGGCGCCCTTGGTTATCACGAGGAAATTGACGATCAGAAGCACACCAAAGACCACGAGGCCCAGAAAGACGCTGCCGCCCATGACAAAATTGGCGAACCCCTCGATTACGTTGCCCGCCGCCGATGTGCCGGCATGGCCCTGTCCGATAATCAGCTTGGTCGAGGAGACATTGAGCGAGAGCCTGAGCATCAGCGACGCAAGCAGGATCGTCGGGAAGGAAGAGAAATCAAGCGGGCGTTCGATGAAAAGGGTGATGGTGAAGATGAGAATGGCCAGCGCGAAGGAGGCGGCAAGCCCGATATCGAGCACCCAGGCGGGCATCGGCAGGATCATCATGGTGATGATCGCCATGAGCGCGAGCGCCAGCAGCACGGTCGGCTGAAAGAGTTGGGCTGGGCTAAGGCGCGGCATGGCTCAACGCTCCGGCATCGGGGTTTCGGCGAGAAGGCGCGTGAGAACATCGCGCGCTGCGCGGGTTTCTTCGACAACGCTGCGGGGCCCGTCGAGCACGCTATCCGGGGCGGCGGGAGCAGGATGCTCCTCTAGCACCGTCGCCACCTCGCGCAAGAGCGGGTTTTCGGCCGCGGCGAGAGATGCCGGATCGCGGGTGCGCAACGCGGCGCGATCCGCCTCGGGCTGCGCCGCGCTCGCGGCAAAGAGTGCCCGCGCGGTGGCATGATCGCCGCGCATGGTGCGGGCGCGGGCGCGTAGCCGGTCGGCCTCGGGGCCGTCGAGGGACAACAGCGCAAGTTCGGCCTCGGCCGGGCGGGCCCGCGCGAGCGAGATTTCGGCACGCAGAAGTCGCAGGGCCGGATCGGCCTGGCCCGGGCGCAGGACGCGGTCGGCGGCATCGGCAAAGCCTGCGTCAAGCAGGCGGCGCGCAATCGCGCCGGCGAGTGTTTCGGTCATCGCCCCAGGTGCCAAAAAGCGATCGCTGAGCACATAGCGCAGGAAGGTGAGGTCATCGGCGGCGCGGGTGGCTTCGCGCAAGACGCTCTCGGCCATGGCCCGTGCCACCGGCTCCGCCGGGTCGAGGGCGAGCCGGTCAAACTCGGCGGCGGCCTCGTCAAAGGCCCCGGCGGCGGCGAGTGCGCTCACATGGGCCACGGCCAGCCGCTCGCCGATCGCCGTGCCGCGCAGTTCATGCGCATAGGCCCCGGCCAGTTGGGCCTGATCGATGGCCACCGGCGCGCCGCGCAAGAGAGAAGCCTCGATGGCGATAGCAAGAGCCTCGGCGGCATGGATGGAATTTGTGCGGCTGACCTCGGCCAGCGCGGCCATGTCCGGATCGGCGGCTCTCGCGGCGAGGTCGGCCCGCGCCAGGCCGATCCCGGCTTCGCCCGGAGCGGCGAGCGGGTCGATCATACGCTGGAGGTGACTGGCCGTATCCGCATGGCGGGCTGCGATCAGATGCTGCACGAGTCCCGGCCCGAGACTGCGACGCAATCCTGCGGGAAGCGCTGCGAAGCTGCGTTGCAGGGCGGCATGATCGAAGGTCAGCTCGTCATCGAGCTGTCCCCGCGCCAGAAGCGCCCACAACACTGTCGGCTCGCCGCAACCAGTGGCCGCGCGCAAGGGCGCGCTCTCGGGCAGTGGGCCTTGATCGACAAGCTGCGCGACATCCCCGAGCAGCCGGGTCTCGGCGTCCGGCGCTCCGACGAAGCTCAGGATCTGGCGGGCCTCGGCACCAAAACCGTGATGGATGTAAAGCCGCGCCAGATCGCGCACGGCCTGCCGGTTGATCGCATCAAATTCGCCGAAAAGATTACGGTAGAGTTGTCCCATTCTCTCCGGCAGGCTGTCGGGACCGCCCCAGGAGGGCACGTCGAGCAGCGCGGGCGCGGGGCAGGCAGGCTCTGCCCGAAGGACCGTTCGTGCCCCGCCCCGCCCCGCCCCGTCGCGATCCAGGCTGGTGTGAGCGCGCAGGGTGATGGTATCGACCGGGCGAACAGGTTGCGCGTCTGCCGTCGCGGGCTCGGGCTCGGGCGCCGGGTTGCGGGTGTCGGAGGGCGGCGGCGCGAGGTGGATCCGACCTGCTTCAGGCGCCGCCATGACAAGCCCTTGGCTTGCGGCCCGTCCCAGTTGATGCAGCAAGACCGAGCGCATACTGTCAAGATCGGGGGGCGGCGACGCACCGACATCGGGGCTCTTGTCCTGCGCTGGCGCCGGCGCGAACCGCGCGGCAAATGCCTCGGCGGCGGGTGAGGGAACCGAAAGGTCGGGGAGAGTGGCGGGGTGGGGCGCGGGCTGGACCGGCACCGGGTCGGCGATGTCTATGACGAGCATGGCGTCGCCATGCCAGAACGGGCGCAAAGCGCAGTCGCAGGCCAGATCGAGCCGGAGCCTGCCTTGCCCCGCAGGCGCATCAACCGCGGTGAGGCGCCCCCGCCCGATTCGGGTAAAGACAGCGTCGAGATCAAAGCGCAATGTCTGCGTGTCGAAGACGATCGTCGCGCCCCCTTCGAGCGGTTCGACCCGATAGTCGAGGCGGCCCGGCAAGTAAATCACCAGCCGGTCGAACCCGTCATGCGCGCCCGAGCGCACCGGCACGCTCTGGGCCAGGGCGGGCGCGGCAAGAGAAAGCGCGAGAAGGACAAGCGCGGCGCGGATCATGCGGCCTCCTGCCTGAGCGCCCTGAGCGCCTCTTCCAGATCGCCAAAGCTGGGCCGGTTGTGGCCGGGAGTGTTCTGGCGCCCCACCTCTATGCAGATATTGGCGGCATGGTTTTGCATGTTGGCGATCAGCACCTCGCGGATGAGGCGGTAGAAATGTGCGTCTTCCTCGATCACCTCGCGCAGCTTGGTGGCGAAAGGACCGACAAAGCCATAGGCCATGAACACGCCCAGAAAGGTGCCGACAAGCGCCCCGCCGATCATCTTGCCGAGGATTTCGGGCGGCTGGTCGATCGAGGCCATGGTCTTGATCACCCCCAGAACCGCAGCGACGATACCAAGGGCAGGCAGCCCGTCGGCCATGGTCTGAAGCGCATGGCTGGTTTGCAGGGCGTGGTGGTGGTGCGCCTCCATCCGCTTGTCGAGCACCTCCTCGACCTGGTGGGGATTGTCGTAATTCATCGAGGCCGAGCGCATCGTGTCGCCGATGAGCGCCACCGCCTCGGGATCGGCAAGGATGCGGGGATAGCGGGTGAAGATCGATGAGTCCGCCGGGGTCTCGATATGCTCTTCCACCGCGACCGGATTCTGCCGCGCAAGGCGAATCAGGGTGAAGAGCAGGCACAGAAGATCGCGGTAATCCTCGGGCTTCCAGCGCGGCCCCTTGAACACCTTGCCGATATCCCTGAGCGTGTGCCTGATCGTGGTGCTGTCATTGCTGATGAGAAAGGCACCGATGGCGGCGCCGCCGATTATCATCAACTCGAACGGCAGCGAGTGCAGGATGATACCGATCTTGCCTCCGGCGGCGAGATAGCCGCCAAAGACCATGACGAAGATCATCAAAATACCGACAAGTCCGATCATCACCCTCTCCGTATCGATGCGCTGTGCGCTATCCTGACATCCGCCGGTTACCCGCCGGTTAAGAGCCGCTGATCACTCGCTTTCGGCATTGCGCCCGGCGAGCACGACACTGAACATGTGCGCCGCCTCGGGGCTGAGCCCGGCCATGATCGCCGCCGCCGCGTCAGGCCGCATCCGCGCCAGGAACCCGGCGGCGAATCGCGCATCCATCTGCTCGAAGAGCGCCGCGGCTTGTTTCGGCTTCATAGTTTCGTAAACGCGGGTCAGCCGGTCGAGATCGTCCTCGGCGGCGGTCTCGGCGATGGCGAGGGTATGGCGGAGCGATTCCTCGGCTTCCTGGAGTGCCGAGAGGCGCAGCGTGATCTGCTCATCGGCGATGTCGAGCGCCAGCATCCGGTCCTCAAGCGCGCTCTCACGGGACAAAAGCCGCGCCTCGCGGTCCTTGAGCGCATCCAGAAGGGCCTGGATATCCGCCGGTTGCTCGCAACGAGCGCCCGGCCCGGCAAACTCTTCCACCGGCGTCCTGGGGGTGGATCGCGCCATGGCCTGCCCGACGCCGTCGCCCACGCGAACCACCGCAGAGGCCAAGAGAAGTGCTGCGATCGCCGTGAGCGTGCCGCGCGCGCGGCGGCGGCGCGCGCCGCTCATGTCCGGCCCTCTGCGCCCTCGGGCGGGTGACGGCGAAAGACCAGGCCGGTCTCGGGCGGGGGTGGCGGCGCGTCGGGCAGGTCGTGCATGGATGCCACCAGCAATTCCAGTCGCTTGGCCACGCCCTCGGCCCGGTCGGTGAGCGTGTCGAGCGAGCCGGTGGAATTGTTGGCCGTCGCCTGCGCCGCCCGCAGCGTGCGCGAAAGGTCATCGACCTGCGCCGAGAGCACCGCGACCGCACCTCCGACCCCGTTTTCGAGATCGTTGAAGCGGCTCAGCCGGCGCGCCAGCACATGACAGTAGATCGCCGCGCCCAGCGCGCCCGCGACCAGCAGAATATCGGCGATAAGCTCCATTATCTTTTCCTCAGTCCAGCACGAATTCCATCACCAGCAGGTCATTGACCCGCCCCTCGCCCACCACCGCCTGCACCCGGCGCAGCATCTGGCCGCGCAGCCGCAGGATCGCGCCGCTCTCTTCCAGATCGCTCAGGCGGAGCGCGCGCAGATAGGTATTGAGCACATCGACCACGCGCGGCATGACGCGCGTGACCTCGGCGGCCTGCTTTGCGGGCACCTCAAGCTCGGCGCGGAACCGCAGATGACGGCTCTGCCCGGCCTCGGCGTAGGAGACGACCAGCGGCTCGACGGGCACGAAGACAAGATCGCCGAAATCGACCACATGCCGCGCGGGCCGGCCTTCGGCGACAGGCGTCTCGGCGCTGACGAATGGCACCATGCCCGCGCGCACGGCAACAAATCCGCCCGCGCCGCCCAGCCCCGCAAGAAACAGCCCGAGAATCAGCGGAAGGCGCGAGCGCCTTGATTTTTTCTCATTTGTTTCAGTTTGTTCGCCGGTTTCGGCCATGCTGCGCCCTCTTTTTCTCTTCAGGGCACTATCGCCCAGAGAGGCTAACCGAATCTTAAGGCTGATGCGCGAATGATGACCCCAGAGACCGGCAGAAGGCCGATCATCGGGAGGCGATACCGTGCAACAAATCCTCACACTCTGGCACTCGCTCGACATGCGGCGGCGCATGATCGTGGCCGCAGCGACGCTGGGCGTTTTCGCCGCCGTCCTTGGTCTGACACGCATGGCCGCAAGCCCGAACCTGAGCCTGCTTTACGCCGGGCTCGAGGGCGTGGCGGCGGGCGAGGTGGTGGCCGCGCTCGATCAGCGGGGCATCGCACATGAGGTGCGCGGCGACGCCATCTATGTGGAGAGCGCGCAGCGTGACAGCCTGCGTATGGTTCTCGCCGGCGAGGGGCTGCCGTCAGGGACGGCGCGCGGTTACGAACTGCTCGACGGGCTGTCGGGATTCGGCACCACCTCGCAGATGTTCGACGCCGCCTATTGGCGCGCCAAGGAGGGCGAGCTTGCGCGCACCATCCTCGCGCATCCCGCCGTCACGGCGGCGCGGGTGCATCTGGCCTCGGGCGGGGCAACCCCGTTTCAGCGCAACGTGCGGCAATCGGCCTCTGTCTCGGTGACGACCACGGGCGCGGGCCTGTCGCCCAAACACGCGCGCGCGCTGCAATTCCTGGTGGCCTCGGCGGTGGCGGGGCTCGCGCCCGAGGATGTGGCGGTGATCGATTCGGAAGGGGGGCTTGTCGGCGCGGAGGAGACCCCGGCCAATGCCCCCGATGACCGCGCCGAGGCGCTGCGGCTGCGCGCGCTGCGGCTGCTGGAGGCACGGGTCGGGCGCGGCAATGCGGTGGTGGAGGTGACGCTCGACACGGTGACCGAGACCGAATCGATTCGCGAGCGGCGCCTGGACCCCGAGAGCCGCGTGGCGATCAGCACCGATACCGAGGAAAGCAGCAGCAACGCCTCGGATCAGGGCGGCAGCGTCACCGTGGCCTCGAACCTGCCAGAGGGCGATGCGGGCGGCGGCGCGCCCTCTACCAGCCGGAACGATGAAACACGCGAGCGGGTGAATTTCGAGGTCTCTTCGACCGAGCGCGAGATTTTTCGCGGCCCCGGCGCGATCCGGCGGCTGAGCGTGGCGGTGCTGGTCAACGCCCTGCCCGAGGCAGAGGTCGGCACGCCCCGCCCCGAGGAGGAACTGGTGGCGCTGCGCGACCTGGTCGGCTCCGCGGTGGGGCTCGACGAGGCACGCGGCGATATGCTGACGCTGCGCGCCCTGCCCTTCGAGACGCTCGCACCCGAGGGCACACTGGCGGTGCCGGGGCTGCTGGACCGGCTGGTGATCGACACGATGGCGCTGGTGCAGGCGGCGGTGCTTGCGCTCGTGGCGCTTGTGCTGGGGCTCTTCGTTCTGCGGCCCGTGCTGATGCGCCCGGCTTCCGCGCCGGCACAGCTTGCGCCGCCCCCCGCGCCCGCGGCGCAGGCCGCGCTCACCGGCGAGATCGACGAACGCGAGATCGACGAAGCGGGGCTGTCGGTGGTGTCCGGGGGACGCGGCGACCCGGGCCTTTTGCCCGATGACGCGCGGGCCGAGGATCCGGTGGCGCGGCTGCGCGCGCTCATCGGCGAGCGGCAGGAGGAGACCGTCGAGATCCTGCGCACATGGCTTGAGGGCGAGGAGGAGCGGGTCTGATGTCGATTGCGCATCTGCTGGAAGAGTTTGGCGAGCTGACGGACGGCGTGCCGCTTGCCATGACCGATGTCTCGCTCGAGGAAGAGCGGCTCGCGGCCTTCGAGAAGGGCTATCAGGCGGGCTGGGACGACGCGGTCAAGGCGCAATCGGAGGATGTGCGCCGGATCACCACCGATCTGGCGCAGAACCTTAAGGATCTGCGCTTCACCTATGAGGAGGCTTATGGGGCGGTGATGACGGCGCTGCGCCCTCTGCTCATGGAGATGGCCGGCGCGGTGCTGCCGCGACTGGCCAGCGAGAGCCTCGCGCCGCGCATTGTCGAGATGCTGCACGAACAGGCCCGCGCGCAAGGCCGCCAGCCGGTCGAGATTGCCGCGGCGCCAGAGGATCTGCCGCGCCTCGCGCATCTGACAGAGGACGGCCTCGATATCACGCTTGCAGCCGATGACACGCTGGGCGCGGGGCAGGTCTATCTGCGCTTTGGAGAGAGCGAGGCCGAGATCGACCTGCCCGGCGTCATTGCGGACATCTCCGCCGCCGTGAGCGCATTCTTCGACGAACAGCCAGGAAAGGCCATCGCATGACCGACGCCACCACCCGCGCGCCCGAAAGCGCCGAAATCGCCAGCCCGTTCTCGGGTGTGCCCATCGAGATCACCGTCTGCGTGGGCCGCGCCCGCCCGCTCATCCGCGACCTGCTCAAGCTGGGCAAGGATGCGGTGCTGCTGCTTGACCGGCGGGTGGATGACCCGGTCGAGCTTTATATCGGCGAGCGGCTGATCGCGCGCGGCCAGCTCGAGGAGGTGGAGGGCGAGGCGACGGGACAGCTCGCGGTGCGCCTCACGGAGGTGGCCGATCTTCGGGGCGGGCTGAGTTGAGCGGGACGCGCGCACGCATCGGGGCGCTGGCCCTCTTCGCGCTGCTCTGGCTGGGCGCGGGCCCGGCGCTGGCGCAGGATCTGTCGATCTCGCTCGGCGAGGGCGGCTCGATCTCGGCGCGCACGATCCAGCTCATCGCGCTGATCACGGTGCTCAGCCTCGCGCCGGGGCTGGCGATCATGATCACCGCCTTTCCGTTCATTGTCACGGTGCTGGCGATCCTGCGGCAGGGGATCGGGCTGCAACAATCGCCGCCAAACATGCTTCTGGTGAGCCTCGCGCTGTTCCTGACCTGGTTCGTGATGGAGCCGACCTTCACCGCTGCCTGGACCCGGGGCATCGCGCCGCTTGTGGCGGAGGAGGTGAGCCTTGAAGAGGGGCTGGCGCGGGCAATCGAGCCGTTTCGCGGCTTCATGGCGGCGCGCCTCGACGCCGAGACCTTTGCCGCCATGGCGGCGCTGCGCCCCGACGCGACCGCCATCGCGGCGGGCCCCGACGCGCCGCTCTCGGTGCTGGTGCCGAGTTTCATGCTGTCGGAAATCGCGCGGGCGTTTCAGGTGGGATTCCTGATCTTTCTCCCGTTTCTTATCATCGACCTGGTGATCGCGGCGGTGCTGATGTCGATGGGAATGATGATGGTGCCCCCCTCGGTCGTGTCCTTGCCGTTCAAGCTGGCGTTTTTCGTGATCGCCGATGGCTGGTCGCTGGTCGCGGCGAGCCTCGTGCGCGGCTACATGTGATCATGGCGCGCGAAAGAGCGGGGGCGCGTCAGCGTATGCGCAAAAAAATCCGCAACGCCCTGTCAGGCGGGGAGTCGGCCGCAGCCGACGCCGTTCTGGAATCCAACGCCATGGATACCCCCGCGGCCCTGCGCAGGACAACCCGGCAATGTCACGGGGTCAACGCATCTTCTGCCCGTTGACCAGGAGCGTGCCGTCCTTCTTGACCTCAACCCGCGAGGTGAGCGTGTCCTCGCCCTCGACAGCATGCGCGAACATGCCCGCCATCATCTCCACCATGCGCGCCTGCTCTTGCGACACGATCCCCATGGCCACGAGCCGTTCAAGCAGTGCAGTGCCGCCCTCGAGGCGAAGATCGAACGCGCCCTCGGCGGGTGGTATCTCCATCCCCTTCTCGGCCGGGCCGATATCCAGCCCGCCCGCCCCGGTCAGCCTTGCCCCCGCCGCCGAAAGCAGCATACGGTTGAGATCAAGCCGCGCGATCTCGCCGGGGGCCTGGTCGCTCTGCTCCAGCCTGGCCATCATTGCCGGGTCGAACAGATCAACGGTGAAGCGCCCCTTTCCCGACAGATCGAGCGCAAGGTCGATCGGGTCGCGCGGCAAGGCGGCGGCGGGATCGAACAGCGCCCAGAAAGACTCGGACAGTTTCATCTCGCTCAGGTCGACGACGAGTCCGAAATCGCGCATTGCCTCGCTTGGGGCGAGTGGCATCGTCAACCGGCCGGCCATCCGCGCCATCTCATAGGCCAGCGGCATCGGCACCCCTGGCAGGGCAATTTCGGCCTGCACCTGCTCGGCCTCTCCGCCATAGGACACCCCCTCGGCGGACAGGGCGAACTCCAGACTGCTGCGCGCATTGCGCGAGGTGACGCGCATGGTCTCGCCATCCTCGGTGAACACATAACGCCCTTCGCCGGCGCCAAGACGTATCCGGCCCTCGCTCTCGAATCCGGCGTCGAGCGCGGCAGCCATCTGCGTGATGACCATGTCGTCGGGCAAGTGCATCCGGGAGTCGTATGTCATCGACTCCGCGCTGCCGGCATAGTCGAAGCCGGTGCTTTCCTCGGCCAGCACAAAGCGCAGCGCATAGCTGAGCCGCCCCGAGGTGAAGTCATGTAGCAACCGCCGCCCCGCTTCCTCGGGCTGCATCGCACTTGTCCCCGCCATTGATGACAGGCGGATCTCGCCCTCAAGCTCTTCCTGCGGCGCGCCGTCAATGGTCATCTCGCCCAGCGTCAGGCTCAGCTCGTTGGCGGAATAGACATAGCGCAGCGCCTCGGGCGTGCCAGAGGCGATGATCTCCAGCCCCGATTGCGCAAGCGTCGCGATGAGCGTGACCGGCTCTCCCTCCTTGGGCGCGACGGCGAGCGCGACGGGCATGGTCTCGGGGTAGATCACCGACACGGAGCCGTCGCCGCGCTCGGCAAGTTCGATCCGCCCCATCCGCATCTCGACACGACCGCCTTCGGGGATGTCCTGCGTCAGCCCCAGATCGGGAATGACGATCCCGCCGGCGCTTCGCTGCGGTGTTCCCGTCACCTCATAGCCGAAGGCGGCAAGGGAGGCTTGCCAGCCCCGCCAGATATCCTCGGCGGTGACGGCGGCCTGGGCGCTTGTGGCCATGAGACCAAGGGCGAGGGCGGGAAGGGACAAACGGCGCATCGCGAAACCTCTTGCGTCAAAATCTTCGGCCCAGCTTCGGGCCTGCATGGCACGGGGTCAAGTCATGATCCGGCTGGAACTCATCCATTGTGCCCGATAGGATCGGATTGGCATACGGGGGAGAGAGGGGTGCATCATGAGCATGACCGGAAAATGCGTTCTCATCACCGGCGCGAGCAAGGGGATCGGGGCCGCAGCGGCGCGGATCTTTGCGCAGGCGGGCGTGAATGTGGCGCTTGTCGCGCGCAATGGCGATGCGATTGCCGACCTGGCGGGCGACATCGGGCCGAGCGCCATTGCCATCCCCTGCGACGTTAGCCGCTTCTGGGAAATGGCCGCGGCGGTCGAGGCGTGCCACACGGCCTTCGGGCGGCTTGACGTGCTGGTAAACAATGCCGGCGTGATCGCCCCCATCGCCGCGCTTTCCGAGGCCGATCCCGAGGCCTGGGGCCATACCATCGACGTCAACCTCAAGGGCGTGTTCAACGGGATGCGCGCGGCGCTGCCGGGGATGATCGCGCGCGGCGCGGGCACGATCCTGACCGTAAGTTCGGGCGCCGCGCATGACCCGCTCGAGGGCTGGAGCGCCTATTGCGCCTCCAAGGCGGGCGCG
Organism: Roseovarius sp. UBA6167; assembly: GCA_002428225.1. Taxonomy (GTDB): domain Bacteria; phylum Pseudomonadota; class Alphaproteobacteria; order Rhodobacterales; family Rhodobacteraceae; genus Roseovarius. The sequence continues at coordinate 54,615 of DIUD01000005.1, forward strand.
GCCATGCTCACCCGCAGTGCCGATCTCGAGGCGCGGCGTGCGGGCGTGCGGGTCATGGGTCTCTCGCCCGGCACGGTCGCCACCGACATGCAGCGCGAGATCAAGGCAAGCGGCGTCAACGCCATCAGCCGGCTGGAATGGTCCGACCATGTCCCGCCCGACTGGCCCGCAAGGGCGCTTTTGTGGATGTGCGGGGCCGAGGCGGATCAATTCCTCGGGCAGGAGATTTCGCTGCGCGATCCGGCGATTCGCGCGCGGGTGGGTCTGGCATGATCCGGCTTGTGCGTGAGGACGGGCTGTGGATTGCCACCCTCGACCGCCCCGACAAGGCCAATGCCCTCAACGAGGCGATGCTGCGCGACTTGGCCGAGATCGCCGAGGCGGCGGCGGTCGAGGCGCGGGCGCTGATCGTGACCGGCACGGGCAAGGTGTTCTCCGCCGGGGCGGATCTCGGGGCGGTGCGCGCGGGGCTGGCCACAAGCCCGCTCTGGGAGCGGCTCTCGGGGGCGATTGCCGCGCTGCCCTGCCTCACGGTCGCCGCGCTCAACGGCACGGTGGCGGGAGGTGCGACGGGAATGGTCCTGGCCTGCGATCTGCGCGTCGCGGCACAGGGCGCGATGGCGTTCTATCCGGTGATGCGGCTTGGCTTTCGTCCGCAACCGGGCGACGTGCGCCGCCTCGTTGCGCTTGTCGGGCCGGCGCGCGCCCGGATGATCCTGCTTGCCGGCGCGAAGGTCTCGACCGACGAGGCGCTCGCCTGGGGCCTCTTCGACCGTATCGTGCCGCGCGACGAGGTGGTGGAGGCGGCGCGCGTGCTTTGCACCGACAGCCTCGCCGCCGGCCGCGATCACGCCACCGCCCTCAAGGCGATGTGCGTCGATGCATCCCTGCCGCGATAGGCCGCGGCACATCCCCGGCGCGCGCGACCATGGGTGGCGCGCCTCTTTCCACCGCGCGCGCTAAGCGGTAGCCTCGGCACCATGGAATCGACCCTGACCCCGGAGGCGGCGCTGGCGGGCCTCGCCTGGCAGATCGAGCTTGGCGCGACCGAGGCGATCGGCGACGTGCCCGTGAACCGCTACGCGTTGCCCGAGAAGGCGGCGAAACCGGCGGCGAGGCCAGCCGATGCCGTTCCGGCCCGGCCGGCCCCGGCGGCGGCACAGGCAGATCCCCTCGCCGAGGCCGAGGCCGCCGCCCGCGCCGCGCCCACGCTCGACGCGCTGCGCGACGCCATGGCCGCCTATCCGCATTGCGCGTTGCGGCGCGGGGCGCGCAACCTTGTCTTTGCCGACGGCAACCCCGCGGCCCGCGTGATGATCCTGGGCGAGGCGCCGGGGCGTGAGGAGGATGTCGCGGGCCGTCCCTTCGTCGGCCGCGCCGGGCAGTTGCTCGACCGGATGCTTGCGGCCATCGGCCTCGACCGCGGCGCCGAGGATCGCGCGCGCGCGGTCTATATCGCCAATGTCCTGCCCTGGCGCCCCCCACCGGGCCGCGACCCGCAGCCCGAGGAAATCGCCATGATGCGCCCTTTCGTGGCGCGCCACGTCGCGCTGGCCGCGCCCGATTTCCTGATCCTCATGGGCAACACAAGCTGCGAGGCGGGGCTGAACCGGCGCGGCATCAGCCGGTTGCGCGGCCAGTGGGCCGAGGCGTTCGGCCGGCCCGCCCTGCCGATGTTTCACCCCGCCTATCTCTTGCGGAATCCCGCCGCCAAGCGCGAGGCATGGGCCGACCTGCTTTGCCTGCGCGCCCGTCTCGGCCCGCTTGCCTGATCGACCTGCAAAAGGAGCCGACCCCATGTCACGCATCGACGAGACCCGCGCCTTCATCCCCGTGCGCATCGCGCTGCTCACGGTGTCGGACACGCGTGACCTGAGGCAGGACCGCTCTGGCGACGTGCTGGCAGAGCGGATCGAGGCGGCGGGCCATATCCTCGTTGACCGCATGATGGTGCGCGACGAGCGCGACCAGATCGCGGCGCATCTGCGCGAGTGGATCGCCGATCCGGGCGTGGATGTGGTGATCTCCACCGGCGGCACCGGCCTGACGGGGCGCGATGTTACCGTCGAGGCGCACCGCGATGTTTACGAGAAGGAGATCGACGCCTTCGGCACGGTCTTTGCCACGGTCTCGATGCGGAAAATCGGCACCTCTGCCGTGCAGAGCCGCGCCACCGGCGGGGTGGCGGGGGGCACCTATCTCTTTGCCCTGCCGGGAAGTCCGGGGGCCTGCCGCGATGCCTGGGACGAGATCCTCGGCTTTCAGCTCGATTACCGGCACCTGCCCTGCAACTTCGTCGAGATCATGCCGCGCCTCAGCGAGCACCAGCGCCGGACATGAGACGGTTTCAGAACGGGTTGGCGGGATTGGCGGGTCGATAGGGACTGCCTCACGATGCGGCGTCTTGCGACCTGAAGTGTTTCGACAGCTTCAGGCCCTGCCCCTGGTAGTTCGACGCGATGCCCGCGCCATAGAGGTGATCGGGGACCTGGTCCATCCGCTCATAGACCAGCCGCCCGACGATCTGGCCATGTTCGAGTACGAATGGCGCCTCGTGGCAGCGCACCTCCAGCACCCCGCGCGAGCCCGTGCCGCCGGCCGCCGCGTGGCCAAAGCCCGGATCGAAAAACCCCGCGTAATGCACGCGAAACTCGCCCGCCATGGCGACGAAGGGCGCCATTTCGGCGGCGCAGGCGGGCGGGATATGGACCGATTCGCGGCTCACGAGGATATAGAACGCGCCGGGGTCGAGGATGATGTGGCCGGTCGCGGTGTGGACCTCTTCCCAGAAATCGGCCGGCGCGTAATGGCCGGTGCGGTCGAGGTCGATCACGCCGGTATGGGGCTTGGCGCGATACCCCGCGAGCGTGCCGCGGGCCGGGCGCAGATCGACGGAAAAGGCCAGGCCCCCGTCGATCACCGCCGGGCCATCGACCAGCGGCGTCCGGGCGTGGAGCGCGCGCAGCGCATCATCGGCAAGGATCGCCTGCCCCGCGCGAAAGCGGATCTGGTTGAGGCGCATACCGGGGCGCACCAGCACCGAAAAGGAGCGCGGGCAGATCTCGGCATAGAGCGGGCCGCGATAGCCCGCCGCGACCCGGTCGAACTCGGTGCCGCCATCGGTGATCGTGCGGGTCAGCAGATCGAGCCGCCCGGTAGAGGATTTGGCGTTGGCGACGGCGTGAATACCCTCTGGCAGGGCAAGCCGCTCCATCAGCGGCACGAGATAGACGCAGCCCTTTTCCAGCACGGCACCGGGGCCGAGGTCGATCCTGTGCATCCCGAATTCCGATATGCGCTCGGTCACCGTTCGGCCCGCGCCGGTCAGAAAGGAGGCGCGCACACGATAGGCAACGCGGCCGAGGCGCAGATCGACGCTGGCGGGCTGGATCTGGTCGGGCAGAATGGCGCTCTCGGCGGCGAGCGCACCCGCGTCGATGAGGGCGCGCAACTGCTGGCTTGACAGAACGCCGGTCATCCTTTTCCCCCATGCCGGCCGCGCGGCCCTGGTCTGGCGGGATCGTCGGCGATCTTGGTCGGGCTAGCAGGACTTGAACCTGCGACCTTCCGTCCCCCAGACGGACGCGCTACCAGGCTGCGCCATAGCCCGACGATGGCCCGTTCATACCGGTTTTGCGGGCAGGGGCAAGGGGAAAGGCGCAACTTTCTCGGACCCCTGCTAGCCGGTCTCGATGCGCGCCCGCAGGTCTTGGGCCAGCGCCGCGAGGCGCCGTGCAAGAGGGGGCGCCAGCGGGCGGGGCATGGCCGAGAGGCGGGTGAGCGGGCCGGGATCGGCGGCAATGGTGTCGGGCGGGTCGTCGGGAAGGTCGGGCAGGGGGTGGCGAGCCGTGACCGCGGGTTCCGGCGCTTGGGCTGCCGGGGCGGGCTTTGGGGTTGGCGTGGCGGGCGTTCCCGCGTCAGGTTCGTCTGCCGCCGGGGGGGCTTTGGTTTCCGGCGCGTCCTGCGGCGCGGGCGGTTCGGGGGCGATGTTTCGTGCCGCGGTCTCTTCGGCTTGCGTTTCAGGTCGATCCGAGATTTCCCGCGCGGGTGACGGGGGGGATGCCTGCTGGGCGGGGCCCTCGACGACCGCGGCCGCCGCGCCAGGATCGGGGGCGCGCGCGCTCACATGTTGCACACCCTGCTCGCGGAGCATCTTCTGCACGCCCTTGATGGTCATGCCCTCGTCATGCAGCAAGATCTTGATCCCGGCGAGCAGGCGCATGTCGGCGGGGCGGTAATAGCGGCGACCGCCCGCGCGCTTGACGGGTTTGACCTGCGTGAACCGACTTTCCCAGAAGCGCAGCACATGCGCCGGAACCTCGAGCCACTCTGCCACCTCGCTGATGGTGCGGAAGGCGTCAGCGGATTTGGCCATGAGCGCCCTTTTCCTCAGCTGTCGTTACCCATGGCGACCCGGTCCTTCATCAGGTGCGATGGCCGGAAGGTCAGCACACGGCGCGGCTGGATCGGCACCTCTTCGCCGGTCTTGGGGTTGCGCCCCACGCGGGCGGTCTTGTCGCGCACCGAGAAAGTGCCGAAAGACGAAATCTTGACCTGTTCGCCATGTGCAAGCGCATCGGAGATGTGGGTCAGCACGCTCTCCACCATCTGCGCCGCGTCGTTGCGCGACAGGCCCACCTCGCGGAAAACCGCCTCGCTGAGGTCCATGCGCGTGAGTGTCTTGTTGGTCATACCATCCCCGCTTTTTTCGGGCAGTTTGCGTCGAAGCAATTTACAAGTCAATGTCAATGACTTGGGTGGCGTCGTTCCGGTGCGGATTCCCGCGCGTTCGGGCGGCTTACCAGCGCAACACGACTGCGCCCCACGCCAGCCCGCCACCGATGGCCTCCGACAGCACCAGATCGCCGCGCCTGATGCGCCCCTCCGCGACGGCCACCGAGAGCGCGAGGGGAATCGACGCCGCTGAGGTGTTGCCGTGATCCTGCACCGTCACGACGACCTTTTCCATTGGCAGGGAAAGTTTCTTCGCCGTGCCCTGGATGATGCGGATATTGGCCTGGTGCGGCACGACCCAGTCCACATCCTGCCCCGACAGCCCGATCTTGCCAAGCGCCGTCTCGGCGGTGGCGGCGAGTTTCTCGATCGCCTGACGAAAAAGCGCGTTACCCTGCATCCGCAGCTTGCCCGCGCTGCCCGTGGTCGAAACGCCGCCATCCACATAGAGCATGTCGCGGTAGCGCCCGTCGGAATTGAGGTCGATCGAGAGAACGCCCCGGTCGCTGTTCTCGCCCGTGCCCGTCTGCGCCTCGAGCACGAGCGCGCCGGCGCCATCGCCGAAGAGCACGCAGGTGGAGCGATCCGACCAGTCCATGATGCGCGAGAAGGTCTCCGCGCCGATGACAAGGAGCCGCTCGGCCTGACCCGCGACGATCATCGCGTTGGCGGTGGAGAGCGCGTAGATAAAGCCCGCGCAGACCGCCTGTACGTCGAAGGCAAAGCCGCGCGTCATGCCCAGATCGTTCTGGACCATGGTGGCGACCGAGGGAAAGGTCAGGTCCGGGGTAGAGGTGGCGACGATGATGCCGTCGATATCGCCCACCTCGAGCCCGCCATGGGCAAGGGCGGCGCGGGCGGCGTGGGTGGCCATGTGCGAGGTGGTCTCGCCCTCGGCGGCAAAGCGGCGGCGCTCGATACCAGAGCGGGCACGGATCCATTCGTCGGATGTGTCGAGCGATTGCTCGAATTCGGCATTGGGCACGATGCGCGCGGGCAGGTAATGCCCGACACCAAGAGGGACGGCGCGGCGGGTCATCGGGCGGTATCCTCCTCGGGGCCGGACTGGTCATCGTCAAGCGGGGTGGCGGCGGCGATGCGGGCGGCAAGGCGCTCGGAGAAGCGCGACTGCGACAGCCCAAAGGCCAGCTTGATCGCGGAAGAGACGCCGGTCGCGTCCGCCGAGCCGTGCGATTTGACCACCGTGCCGTGCAACCCCAGAAACACGCCGCCATTGGAGCGGCGCGGATCGACGCGCTTTTTCAGGCGTTGCAGCGAGGTATAGGCCAGCAGCGCCGCCAGCCGCGACAGCGGCGAATAGTTGAACGCCTCGCGCAGCAGATCGCCCACGAGCTTGGCCGTCCCCTCGCCGGTCTTGAGCGCGATATTGCCGGTAAAGCCGTCGGTCACGATCACGTCGCAGACCGTGCCGGGCAGGTCGCGCCCCTCGACAAAGCCCACGAACTCGAAATCGGCTATTTCGGCATTGGCGGCGATGAGGTCATGGGCCTCGCGCAGCTCGGCGCGGCCCTTGTGTGCCTCGGTGCCGACATTGAGCAGGCCGATGCGCGGCCGGGCAAGGCCAAATCCGTTGCGCGCATACGAGGCGCCCATGAGCGCATATTGCATCAGATCCTTGGCATCGGCCCGGATATCGGCCCCGCCGTCGAGCATGATGTTGTGCTGTTGCGGGTTCTGCGAGGGCCACATCACCGCGATGGCCGGGCGAGAGATGCCCGGAAGCTTGCGCAGGCGCATGACCGACATGAGCATGAGCGCCCCGGTATTGCCGCAGGAGACGCAAACCGACGCCTCTCCCGCGCGCACCGATTCGAGGGCTGACCACATCGAGGTATCGCGCCCCTGCCGGATGATCTGGCTGGGCTTGTCGTCCATGGTGACGGTTTGCGGCGCGTCGCGGATTTCGACCCGGTCTGCCAACTCGCGCCTGCGCACGAGGAGCTTCTCCAGTTCGGCGTGCGGCCCGTGGAGGATGAAGCCGATATCGGGGTTCTTGGCCGCGGAATGCGCCATGCCGGAGACAACCGCTGCGGGCCCCTGATCGCCGCCCATGGCGTCAATCGAGATGACTATGCGCTCCGCGCTGCCTGCCTTTTGATCGCCCAGAGCGCCCATTCAGCCGCTGCCCCCCGTTTCCGTTCAGGCGGCGTCGTCTTCCAGGTCGATTTCTTCCACCATGGCCACGACTTCGCGCTCGGCGTAGTGGCCACAGGCGGCGCAGACATGGTGCGGCCGTTTCAGTTCGCCGCAATTGGGGCACTCATTGGGGTTGCCCGCAACCAGCGAGTCGTGCGCGCGGCGCATGTTGCGGCGCGATTTCGAGACTTTGTTCTGTTGGACGGCCATGCTGCCACCTCAATTCCTAAGGGGCCGCCAGGGCCCTGTTTCACGGGTGTTCGCGGCTCATAATCCTGAACGAGCCGCCGGTTCAACCCAAAATTCCGATGAGAGCGCGAAAATACAGAGATTTGATGCAGGGGCAAGCGATTCTTGGGGAGGCTCAGCCCTTGTCGCCGCTGTCGAGCTTGTCGCGCAGTGCCGCCAGCCCGGCGAAGGGGCGGGTGTCCTCGTCCGCAATCGGGGTCACGCCCTCGGGGGCGGCACCCACCGCGCCCAGTTCGGCGCCGTCGCCGCGCGGAAACTGCGGCAGGGCAAGCGCCAGCGCCTCGGCCAGAAGCGCATGAAGGTCGAGCACTTCGGGCAGCGGCTCGAGCGTGTCATCCTCGGGCATCTCGACCTCCTCGCCGGGGGCGGGCGTGTCGGCGTCGGGAGAGTAGCGCCGCGTCACCGGCTCGTCGATGCGGGTGGTGACCGGATCGAGCGTCACGACGCAGGGCTGCACCACCGTCGCGCCGAGCGTGGCGGTCAGCAGCCAGTCATGCGCGCCCTCCGCGGCAATCTGCCCCGACAGGCGCAGCTTGCGCAGATCCAGAAGGCCAAGCGCCTCGGACAGGACGCGCCGCGCCGGTGCATCGGGCACGATCTCGAAGGCGGTTGCCCGTCGCTTCAGATGCGAAAGGCGCAAAAGGCCGCTGGGGGGCGTGTCCTCGGGCATGGCGGGCGCGTGTTCCTTTCTTGAAACCGGCGGGCGCATTGATGTAAGCGGGATAAAAGCCGCGCGCGGCCATGACAAGAGGGCAGACATGACAGCGTTCCAAACCCGACTGATGCGCATCGTCGCATTGTGCGCGCTGCTCGGGGTCGCCTCTTGCACGGCCATCTATCGCAACCACGGCTATATTCCCCCCGAGGACGATCTTCAGAACCTGATCGTCGGCGTGGACAGCCGCGCAACCGTCGATGATCTGATCGGTGCGCCCGCGCTCTCGGGGATTTCGGGCGAGGGCGATTATTATTATGTCCGTTCGCGCAAACGCACCTACGGCATGTTCCGCCCGCAGGAGGTGGAGCGGCAGGTGCTGGCGATCTCGTTCAACGAGGACGACACCATCGCCAATATCGAAACCTTCGGCCTCGAGGATGGCCGGATCGTCCCGCTGACGCGGCGCGTGACCGATAACTCGGTGGTCAAGACCGGCTTCCTGCGGCAGTTGCTCAACAATATCGGCGCGCTCAACCCGGCGGACGCCTTCGGCAGCTAGGGTCATGGCGCTGTCACGCCGGTCGTGATACACTCCCCTGCGGGCACAGTCTCGGGAGACGGGACCATGGACGAGCTACGGCAGGGGCGGTATCTGGCGCGGCTGGCACGGGATGATCGGGATACCGAGCGCGCACAGGCGCTCCGGGCGCGCGCCTTTCTCGGAGAGGAGGCCGGACGCGATGCCGATGACCACGACGCGGCCTGCCTGCACGTTCTGGTAGAGGAAGAGCCGAGCGGCGAGTTGGTCTGCTGTTTCCGGGTGCTCATGCTGGAAGGGGGCAGCGAGATTGCCCGCAGCTACTCGGCGCAGTTCTACGAATTGTCGGCGCTCGCGGGGTTCGAGGGGCGCATGGCCGAGATGGGGCGATTCTGCGTCGCGCCCGACCGGCACGACCCCGACATCCTGCGCGTCGCCTGGGCGGCGATGACGCGGCTGGTCGATGCGCACGGGGTGCAGATGCTGTTTGGCTGCTCGTCGTTCAAGGGGGTGGAGGCCACCCCCTACCTCGATGCCTTCGCCATGCTGGGCAAGCGCCACCTCGCGCCGCGCCGCTGGTGGCCGCGCGTCAAGGCACCCGCCGTGTTTCGCTTTGCGCAGCGCCTCAGACGGCACAAGCCCGATATGAAGCTGGCGATGCGCCACATGCCGCCGCTCTTGCGCAGCTATCTGATGATGGGCGGCTGGGTCAGCGATCACGCGGTGATCGACCGGCGGATGGGCACGCTGCATGTCTTTACCGGGGTGGAGATCAGCGCCATTCCCGCCGCGCGGCAGCGCCTTCTGCGGGCGCTCGCGGGCTGAGGCTTGACGCCGCGCGGGGGCCGCGATAGCCCCCGCCCATGGCCCGCGCACCGCTTCTGCAACTCAACGGAATTTCGCTCACCTTCGGGGGGGAGCCGGTGTTCGACGATCTGTCGCTCATCGTGCAGCCCGGCGACCGGGTGGCGCTGGTGGGGCGCAACGGCTCGGGCAAATCGACGCTGATGAAGGTCATGGCCGGGCTGGTGGAGGCCGACCGGGGCGAGCGGATCGTCGCGCCCGGCGTGAGCGTGGGCTACATGGAGCAGGAGCCCGAGATGGCGGGTTTTGCCACGCTCGGCGATTATGCCACCGCGAATCTCGAGCCGGGCGAGATGTATCGCGTCGAGATGGCCGGCGAGGGCCTCAAGTTCGATCCCGCCCGCCCGGTGGCGACCGCCTCGGGCGGCGAGCGGCGTCGCGCCGCGCTGGCCAAGCTGATGGCCGAGGCGCCGGAATTGATGCTGCTGGACGAGCCCACGAACCACCTCGACATCGAGGCAATCGGCTGGCTGGAAGAGGCGCTGCGCGGCACCCGCCGCGCCTATGTGGTGATCAGCCACGACCGCGCCTTTTTGCGCGAGCTTACCCGCGCAACCCTCTGGATCGACAGGGGCATGGTGCGGCGCCAGGAGGAGGGATTCGGCGGCTTCGAGGCGTGGCGCGACAAGCTGTGGGAAGAAGAGGACATGCAGCGCCACAAGCTCGACCGCAAGATCAGGGCCGAGGCACGCTGGGCCGTCGAGGGCATCAGCGCCCGGCGCAAGCGCAATCAGGGCCGGGTGCGCGCATTGCAAGCCTTGCGCGCCGAGCGCGGCGCGCAGATCCGGCGGCAGGGCACGGCGGCGATGGCGCTCGAATCCGGCCCCTCCTCCGGGCGCAAGGTGATCGAGGCGAGGGAGATTACAAAGGCGTATGGAGAGAACGTCATCCTGCGCCCGTTCAGCCTGACGGTGATGCGCGGCGAGCGGGTGGCCTTTGTCGGACCCAACGGCGTGGGCAAGACGACGCTTCTCAAGATCCTGATGGGCGAGATTGCCCCCGACAGCGGCACCGTCACCCACGGCACCAATCTCGTTCCGGCGGTGTTCGATCAGGCGCGCGCGCGGCTCGACCCGGAAATGACCCTGTGGGAGAGCCTGACGGGCGATGCAGACATGCGCGTTTCCGGGCAGGCCGATCAGGTGCTCGTGCGCGGCCAGCCGCGCCATGTGGTCGGCTATCTCAAGGATTTCCTGTTCGACGAGCGGCAGGCGCGCGCGCCGGTCAAGTCGCTCTCGGGCGGGGAAAAGGCGCGGCTTCTGCTGGCCCGGATCATGGCGCGCGAAAGCAATCTCCTGGTGCTCGACGAGCCGACAAACGATCTCGATATCGAGACGCTCGACCTGCTTCAGGAACTGCTCGACGATTATGACGGCACCGTGCTTCTGGTCAGCCACGATCGCGATTTCCTCGACCGGGTGGCGACCACCACCATCGCGATGGAGGGCGACGGCCGCGCGGTGGCCTATGCCGGGGGCTGGAGCGATTACCGCGCACAACGGCCCGAGGATGGGCCGGACTGGACAAGGACACCCGCCAAATCCGGCGACAGGAAGCCCGGCCCCAAGCCGCAGAAACCCGCGCCACAGCGCCTGAGCTTTACCGAAAGGCACCGGCTGGAGGAATTGCCGCGCGTGATCGCGCAGCTCGAGGCGGAAATCGGCAAGCTGGAGGGGCTGCTGGCCGATCCCGACCTGTTCACCCGCGAGCCGGTCAAGTTCCGCCGCGCGACCGAGGCCCTCACGCAGCGCCAGGCGGCCCTTGCCGGGGCCGAGGAGGAATGGCTGCGCCTCGCCGAAAAGGCCGAAGGCTGAGTCTCACTGCATCCTGAGCGCGCCGTCGAGGCGGATCACCTCGCCGTTGAGATAGCCACATTCGACGATGAAGGCGGCAAGCCGCGCATATTCCGCCGGATCGCCGAGCCGCTTGGGGAATGTCACCTCGGTGGCGAGGCTGTCCTGCACCTCCTGCGGCAGGCCGCGCATCATCGGCGTGGCGAAGATCCCCGGCGCGATGGCCATGACGCGGATGCCCTCGCGCGAAAGGTCGCGCGCCATGGGCACCGACAGGGCGACGATCCCGCCCTTGGAGGCGGCATAGGCGGCCTGGCCCTTCTGGCCCTCGAACGCGGCGACAGAGGCGGTGTTGACGATCACGCCGCGCGCGCCGTCGTCATCGGGCGCGTTCCCGGCCATCTCGGCCGCGGCGAGGCGGGCGACGTTGAACGAGCCCACAAGGTTGATGTCAATGGTGCGGCGAAAGACATCGAGCGGGTGCGGCCCGTCGCGCCCGAGCGTCTTGGTCCCGGTGGCGATGCCCGCGCAGTTGATCGCCGCCGTGATCCGGCCCATGGCACCCCTGGCCGTGGCGATGGCGGCCGCGACCGAGGTCTCGTCGGTCACGTCCGTTTCGGCGAAGGTCGCGCCGATCTCGGCGGCGACGGCCTGCCCGCGCGCCGCGTCTCGATCGAGGATCGTGACCTGCGCGCCCTGAGCCCGAAAGTGCCGGGCCGTGGCCTCGCCCAGACCCGAGGCGCCCCCGGTGATGATCGCTGCGGTGTCGGTGATGTGCATGGTTTGCCTCCCTCGAATGACCATGAGGTCAGATACGGCGGGGGCGGGGGCCTGTCAAACCGATGTATCGGCGCCCCGGCCGCGCGGTGCCGGGCGATGCGATTTGGCTTTTCCCGACCCGCCTCGCGCCATATACCCGTGCGTGTTCCCGGACTGGAGGCCCCATGCGCAGCGCAAAGATCACCCGCAAGACCGCCGAGACCGATATCAGCGTCGAGATCGCGCTCGACGGCTCGGGCGGCTATGACAACCGCACCGGCGTGGGGTTCTTCGATCACATGCTCGATCAGCTGGCGCGGCACTCGCTGATCGACATGATGGTGCGCTGCGCGGGCGATCTGCATATCGACGATCACCACACGGTCGAGGATGTGGGCATCGCGCTCGGTCAGGCGCTGGCGCAGGCGCTTGGCGACAAGCGCGGCATCCGCCGCTACGGGGCCTGCCTCCTGCCGATGGATGACGCGCTGGTGCGCGCGGCGCTCGATCTCTCGGGGCGGCCCTTTCTGGTGTGGAACGTGGCGCTGCCCACGGCCAGGATCGGCACCTTCGACACCGAACTGGTGCGCGAATTCTTTCAGGCGTTCAGCACCCATGGCGGCATCACCCTCCATGTGGAGGCCCTGCACGGGATCAACAGCCACCACATCGCCGAGGCCGTGTTCAAGTCGGTGGCGCGGGCCCTGCGCGAGGCGGTGGAGCGCGATCCGCGCAAGGCGGACGCGATTCCCTCGACCAAGGGCAGTTTGTAGGCCATGACCACCGTCATCGTCGATTACGAGAGCGGCAACCTGCACTCGGCGGAAAAGGCGTTTCAGCGCATGGCCGCCGAGACCGGCACGGGCGACGTGATCGTGACCGCCGACCCCGATGCCATCCGCCACGCGGATCGCATCGTTCTGCCCGGCGACGGGGCCTTTCCCGCCTGCCGCGCCGCGCTGTTCGATCACCGCGGTGTCCACGAGGCGATCGACGAGGCGGTGCACACCCATGCCCGCCCCTTTCTTGGCATCTGCATCGGGATGCAGATGCTCGCCACGCGCGGGATGGAATACCACGAGACCCCCGGTTTCGACTGGATCGGCGGCACGGTCGCGGCGATTACCCCGGCAGACCCGGCGCTCAAGGTGCCGCATATGGGCTGGAACGATCTGGTGATCGACCATCCCCATCCGGTGCTCGACGGGATCGCAACCGGCGATCATGCCTATTTCGTCCATTCCTATCATTTCCGTGTGGCCGATCCCGCGCATCGGCTGGCGCATGTGGACTATGGCGGCGCGATCACCGCCATCGTCGGGCGCGACACGATTCTCGGCACACAGTTCCACCCGGAGAAAAGCCAGCAGACCGGCCTGAGGCTCATCGCCAATTTTCTGCGCTGGCAGCCCTGAAGCGTCAGCGTGCCCACAGGCGCGGCTCGGCCATCTCGACGGAATTGCCCGCCGGATCGCGGAAATAGATCGAGCGCGCGCCATTGGGCCAGCGGAAATCCGCCTCGATCCCGACGCCCGCCGCCTCGAGCCGCGCCCGCCAGCCATCGAGCGCCGGCCCCGCGACGGCGAAACAGAAATGCCCCGGCCCGCGTGCGCCATGCGGCGGCACGGGCAGGTCTGGATTGGCCGGGGGCTTGCCGGTCGCTTCGGGGTTGAAGATCAGCAGCACGCCCGCGCCCACGCGATAGAAGACATGGCGCTGCCCCACCCGTACGATCCGCTCAAGCCCGAGCAGCCCGCCGTAAAAGCCCTCTGCCGCGTCGAGATCACCGGCATAGAGCGCCGCCTCCAGAATGGCGGATGGCGGGGGCAGGAGGGCGTCGGTCATGGGCCGAGTATGTCGCAGCCCTGCCCCCGATGTCAAAGCACGGCCGTCACGTCGCCCGCCGCGTCTCGATGCGGGCGCGCCGGTTCCGCACGGCCCGCGACCTGCCCTGGACGAGGCGGGCTGCCGGACGCCCGAACAGTTGACGACGCGAAGATCGCTCCCGGCAACGGGTCCGTCCCGTCCGCGCATCAACCGGGCAAAGCGCGCCGGATGGCCCGGACCGCAGCGCGGTCAGGGTGAGGCCGTCCGGGATCATCCAGTATCATCGGGCAGTTTCGATTCAGTCGCAACGTGTTGCCGCGGGCACCGTCACGGGCCTTGCGCTTCACACAATGGTCGTTTAAACGCTCAGCGCGAGCCCCAATAGCTCAGTTGGTAGAGCACCTGTTTCGTAAATAGGTGGTCGGCGGTTCGAGTCCGTCTTGGGGCACCACTTGCACGGGCCTGGGACAGCCTTCCGACACGGGATCGAATGCGCCTTTTCCCCGCGTGCAGGACGAGGGCAGGTTGACATGCGCCATGGCCATGGCCTGCCGTCGAAAATCAGACTTGTGTGGAATTTCCCCGGCCGCCGTTTTTCATTGCCATCCTCGGGCGGGGATGTTTCGGTCCAAGGTGTCGCATGTTCCGACACGGCGTCACCCTTGCCAGCCCTTTCTGCAACACGAGAGAACCCGCACCCATGTATTCCGACACCCCTCTTGGCCCTCTGCGCCTGCCAGTGATCTGTTCGCCCATGTTCCTTGTTTCGGGGCCTGATCTGGTCATTGCCCAGTGCAAGGCTGGCGTGATCGGAAGTTTTCCGGCGTTGAACGCGCGCGAGGGCGAAGGCGAGCCGCCGATGCTCGAGGCCTGGCTCAAGCGCATCACCGAGGAACTCGACGCGCATAACCAGGCCAACCCGGACCGACCCGCAGCCCCCTTCGCGGTCAACCAGATCGTTCACCGCTCGAATGACCGGATCGAACGGGACATCGAGATCTGCGCACGCTGGAAGGTGCCCGTCTGGATCACGTCGATGGGCGCGCGCGAGGACGTCAACGAGGCGGCGCATGGCTGCGGCGGGGTGGTGTTGCACGACGTGATCAACAACCGGTTTGCCAGGAAGGCCATCGACAAGGGGGCCGATGGCCTCATCGCGGTCTGTGCAGGTGCCGGGGGCCATGCCGGCGGCCTGTCGCCTTTCGCGCTCGTGCAGGAAATTCGTGAATGGTTCGACGGTCCGCTTGCCCTGTCGGGGGCCATCGCAAACGGGCGCGCCATTCTCGCCGCAAAAGCGATGGGGGCCGACTTTGGCTATATAGGATCGCCGTTCATCGCGACCCACGAGGCCATCGCCTCCGAAAACTACAAGCAGATGATCGTCGAGAGCGGGGCCGACGACATTCTTTACACCAGCCACTTCAGCGGCGTGAATGCCAACTACCTCAAGCCGTCCATCCGCGCTGTCGGTCTTGATCCGGACAACCTGACCGGAGAGGGAAACAGGCTCAACCTGTCCACCGGCGACGTTCGTCCCAAGGCATGGCGCGACGTCTGGGGAAGCGGTCAGGGCATCGGTGCCGTGCGCGCTGTAACGACCACTTCACAATATATCGACCGCCTCGAACAGGAGTTCAATGCCGCGAAAGCCGCGCTCTGCTCCTGAGGTCGAGACACACGTTCCGGCAATTGAGGGCCACAGGGCGAAGGGAAGGCGAAAAGGGGCACCGCAACAGGGCGGGTTGAGCCTTGGGGGGCGGCTCAGAGCGGTCTGCAACCTGTTTGTGGATGCCTTTTCGCGTCGTAACCCGCCCGGCGTAAAACGACCGGAAAATCCCGGTGGTTGCTTGCCATCAGGCGAAAATCGTCATCCCCAGGGCGAAGGCATCAGCCATCCTTGTTATTGATGAGCAGATCCGCATTCTCCGGCAGCGCGGCGACCACATTCACCGCATCGGCGCGGATCCTTGAATGCTGTTTGAATGCCTCGTTCGCGGATGCCACGGCGGCGTCGGCGTCGGCGCCGCTCTCCAGCACGAGGGAAAGGCGGATCATGTCGCGATCATTCTCCCGCGTCACCACGGCCTGAGCTGCCTTGGCGCCCGGCGTGGCAATCACGACTTCCTCGACCACGCGCGGATAGATGAAGATCTCGCGCACCTTCACAGCAGCGCCGACCCGGCCCTGCAACGCGGAGATCCGGCTGACGCTGCCATCGGCGTTGCTTTCCAGCGCAAAGGCGCTGTCGCCGGTGCCGAAGCGGATCATCGGCCAGGTGGCATCGCGCGCGGTCACGACAACCTCGCCCGGCTCACCATGCAATACCATTTCGCCGCTGGCCGGATTGCAGATCTGCACCACCCGGTCGGGATGAACCGCATAGCCTTCGCCGCCATCCTCATAGCCAACAAGGCCCAGATCAGCGGTGGCATAGGCAGCCCAGGTCGACACGCCATAGTCGGCCTCGATCCGGCGGCGCTTGGCCATCCAGTCGCCCATCTCGCCGCCCAGAAACGCGGTTTTCACCTTCCAGGCATCGCGGCCATAGGTTTCGATCACCTTGTCCGCCAGCGCCAGGAAGAAAGCGGTCGATGCGCAGATCGAGGTCACGCCGGCCTCGACGATGATCTGCGCCTGAAGTTCGGTGTTGCCCACGCCGCCGGGGATCACCGTCGCCCCCGCAGCCTGTGCCGCTTCGTCGAACAACAGACCTGCCGGCACAAGGTGATACATCCAGGTATTCAGGATGATGTCTCCTGCGCCCACGGCCGCCGTCTTGAACAGCAGGTCCAGACCATGCCCCCCCGCACCGGGAAGAGCGGGTTCAAAAATGGGCCCGGGCGAGACGTATATCCGCCCGATATCCTTGAGATCAGAGGCGAGAAACCCGCCAAAGGGCGGGTTCTCACGCTGGAGCTTGAGAAGCTCTTCCTTCTTCATCACCGGCAGACGCGACAGGTCTGCCAGGGATGTGACGGCGGCCGGATCGAACCCGGCCGCCTCGAATCGTGTTTTCAGCCCTGGGGCCTTTTTGGCCGCGGCGGCATAGGCTTGTGCTATGTCCTTGTAGATGTTTCCAGACATGACCATGCCTCCCTGACCTTTCGTGGATTAAAGCGGGCAGTCCTTGCGGAAATTCGGCGCGCGCTTTTCGCGGTGCGACAGCACACCTTCCTTGACGTCTTCGCCCATGAAGCCGAGCATTTCAAGCGCGGTCGAGGCGTCGAAGATCGGACCGGCCTGACGCAGCCAGTTGTTGAGCGAATACTTGGTCCAGCGGATGGCGCTTTGCGAGCCGTTCGTCAGTTCCACAGCCGTTTCCAGGGCGATCTTCTGCAGTTCGTCATCCTCGACGCACATCGTCACCAGCCCGATGCGCTCTGCCTCTTCACCGGAAACCGGCTTGCAGGTCATCAGATAGTATTTCGCCTTGGCCATCGAGGTCAGCAGCGGCCAGATGATCGCCGCAACGTCGCCTGCGGCCACGCCGAGGCGCGGGTGCCCGTCGACGATCTTGGCCTTTTTCCCGGCGATCGAGATATCGGCCAGGATGGCAACCACAAGGCCGGCACCGGCGGCAGGGCCGTTGATGGCGGAAATGATCGGCTTGTTGCAGTTGATGATGTTGTAGACGAGATCCTTGGCCTCTTTCCAGGTCTTCATGATCTCGTACGAATTACCAGCCATGTTTTCGATCAGGCTGAAATCGCCGCCGGCCGAGAATGCCTTGCCCGCGCCGGTTACAATCACCGCGCTGATGTCGGGGTCGCGGTCGATGTCGATCCACATGTCCGTCATCTGGGTGTGCGTTTCTGCATCCACCGAGTTGAACGACTCGGGCCGGTCGAAGGTGATGCGCAGGACGCGATCCGCCGGGTAGTCGAATTTCATCTTGTGATATTTTGCGTAACGGTCAGTCATACTTTGCTTCCTCTCGTTGATTTTGGTGACAGTTCATCCAGGCAGTCCGAGGACCGCCTTGGAAAGGATGTTGCGCTGGATCTCGTTCGATCCGCCGTAGATAGTCGAAGGCCGGGCCTTGTAGAAGCTGGCCAGGACATCGACGCCGACATTGCCTACCTGAAGCGGGCCTAAGGCGCCGCCATCGGGGCCGGCAGCCTCGATCATCAGCTCGGTGAGGCGCTGAAAACACTCGGTCACCCAGATCTTGAGCATCGAGACGTCCGAGCCCAGCGTCTCGCCGCGCTTGAGCTGGTCGGCGAAGCGAGTATAGAGCGCCGCGTGATCCTCGACATCGAGCGCGGCCTGCGCGAAACGATCGCGGAACACCGGATCGTCAAATGCGCCTCGGCCACGGGCAAAGCTCTCGAGCTGCCCGAGCGCGTTCTGGGCGAGGTTCGGCGAACCGATGAAGATGCGCTCGAAGCTCAAAAGCGCCTTGGCCATCGTCCAGCCCTTGTTCATCTCGCCGACGAGGTTCTCGCGCGGGGTGCGGGCATTGTCGAAAAAGACCTCGCAAAACTCGGTCTCCCCCGCAAGCGTCATGATCGGGCGCACATCAATGCCGGGCTGATCCATCGGTGCCAGAAGAAAGCTGATGCCTTGCTGCTTCTTCGGGGCATTCGGGTCGGTCCGCACCAGCATGAAGATATGGGTGGCGTCATGCGCCAGCGTGGTCCAGATCTTCTGTCCGTTGATGACAAAATCGTCGCCGTCGATCTCTGCGCGGGTGCGCAGATTGGCCAGATCGGACCCGGCGCCGGGCTCGGAATAACCCTGACACCAGATGTCTTCGCAGCTCAGGATGCGCGATAGCCAATAGTCTTTCTGCTTCTGGGTGCCGAACTTCATGATCAGCGGGCCGACCATTTGAACGCCCATGTCGCGCCCTCGGGTCACGCCCCAGCGCTGTTGTTCCTCGTAGAATATCAGCAGCTTGGCCGCGTTCAGTCCCATGCCGCCATATTCCGCGGGCCAGGCCGGAGCCACCCAGCCCTTGGCGTGCAGCTTGCGGTGCCAGTGCTCGATCTCGGCGAATTTGGGCCGGTGCGAGAGATGGCGAAGCTCTTCGGGATATTCGGCTTCGAAAAACTGGCGGACCTCCTTGCGAAACTCCGCGTCGGTCATTGCGTTCCAGTCGGTCATTGTGCTGCCCCCTCTTCTTCGCGCGCCTCGAACCAGATTCTTCGGTGATGGGCGTCGTCGCCCAGCCAGGCCGACAGCACGAGCGCGCGGTTCAGGTAAAGCCCGATATCATACTCGTCGGTGTAGCCGACCGCCCCGTGCATCTGGATCGCATCTCGCGTGATCCTCTTGGCGGTCGTGACGGCGCGCGCTTTGGCCCGGCTGGCCAGCATTGCGCGTGCCCTGGTATCGGTTTCGCCATCCATCAGCGCCAGCGCCTCGCGTACGCCGGCCTGGGCTATCTCGCGCATGATGTGCAGGTCCACGGCACGGTGCTGAAGAACCTGAAACGCCCCGATGGGCTTGTCGAATTGCTCGCGAGTCTTGATGTAATCAAGGGTGATTTCAAGGGCGCGCTCGCTCAGGCCGACAAGCTCGGCCGCAGCGAGTGCTGTCGCATCATTGATCGCGTCGGCGAGCGCGTCCTTGACCGCGGCGCCCCGGGCGAGTTCCTGTGCCGGCGTGCCGGAAAAGGAAAGCTCTCCCATCGCGCTGCCATCGGCCTGCGTGCGCCGGTCAACCGACAGCCCCTCCGCGGTGGCCTCGACCAGGGTCAGAACCGGGCCATCGTCGCCCACGGCCGCAACGAGAAAACCCTCCGCCCCGGTCGCGCCTGCTACCCAGGCCTTGCTGCCGGTCAGTTTGCCGTCGGCGAAGCGGCAGGTCGGCTCGGCGGGGGCGCCGCTCGGGCCGCGTTCCAGCCAGGCCACCGCCAGAACGGTTTCGCCGCCGACGATCTGCGCCAGCTTCGCGTGGTCCGGGCAAAGGCGTCGCAGCAGGCCAAGGCTGAGGCCCACGGTCGTCACGACCGGCTCCGGCGCGAGTACGCGGCCGACCTCTTCGGCGATCACGCCTCCGGCCGCAAGCCCCATGCCAAGCCCGCCATGTTCTTCGGGGACGGTCACACCAAAAACGCCGGCCTCGGCCAGTTCACGGACCATCTTCGGGTCCCAGCCGACACTGTCCCCGCGCAGATTTCTGCCCCGGCCCACGCCGCCGGCACGGTCAAACAGGGTGCGTACGCTTTCGCGCAGCAGACGAAGATCTTCCTGGTCGCTTGGGTGCATGTCAGTCTCTGTCATTTAGGTTTTCGTTGAACCATACCGGCCGTATCGGTCGTGAAAACGACCTCGCCCCCGGGGTTGTACGCCTTGATGGTGTAGTGCAGGATTCCCCGGTCCGGCTTGCTTTTGGACGGGGTGACCGTGTTGATGATCATCTCGATTTCCAGCGGCTCATCGGGGCGCACAGGACGCACCCAGCGCAGATTGTCGAGCCCGGCCCCGCCGATATTGGCAACACCGGTCATGAAATCGCTCATGATCGGCTTGAATATCGCGAGAATCGTCTGAAAGCCCGAGGCGATCAGGCTGCCGTGAATGGTAGTCGCATAGTCCTCGTCGGTGTGCAGCCGTTGCGGATCCCACTCCTTGGCGAACGCCTTGATGGCGTCCGCGCTCAGCGGGTCGGTGCGAAAGCGAAAGACCTGCCCCGGGGTGAAATCCTCCAGATACTTCAACGGGCTTCCTCCACCGCGAAGCCGGGATCGTATCCCTCGGCCCCCTTGTCGATCCGAACCTGGTTGAACTGCTCCAGCTTCGGGTAGGTGTCCCTGAACGCCTGCAGGAATTCACTTATCGGCGGATCGAGGTAGATCCCCCTGTCGTTGACATATTCCATGTGGCGGTTGTCGTGTTCGTCGAACTCGTGGAAAAGCGCATCGTGATAGCCGTCAAACACCAGCGGCTTGACCCCGAACCGCTCGCACAGCTCGATGTTGAACGCCGGGGTGATCTTGTAGGTCTCGGCACCCAGCCACAGCTGAACATAGCCGTGATAGATAAAGATGTCGGTCCCCATCAACTCTTGCAGCTTGGGGGTATTGAGGTGATTGCGCACATCCGCAAACCCCAGCGCGGCGGGGATGCCCGCGGCACGCAGACAGGCCGTAAGAAGAATCGCCTTGGGGACGCAAAACGACGCCTGCGCCCCGACAATCCGGCTGGCGCGATAGGAGTCCTCGTCGAGCGGGAAACAGTAGGGATCGTACCGAATACCGTCCCGAACCGCCGTGAACAGGCGAATCGCCTTGTCGCGCGCGGACGCATCGGGCGGCAGGTCGCGCAAGGCCGATGCCACGAATGCCTGCACTCCGGGGCTTTCGCTATCGACGAAAGGCGACGGCTCCAGGTATTTTTCCGCCTCTTCCGGAAAGCTGTCACTTGACTGCTTCATCGCTCCCCCCATCTTTCTAACAAATGTTAGAATAGTGATTCAAAACATGCCCGTCAACGAGATTCATTGCGGCCCGTGCGGCTTGGCGCCATAGCGCGGATTGTCTTCTCCGAGGGATGCCGCGCGCCCGGTTTCCCCTGCGGGGGCGCGGAATTCCGGCGCAATGGGCAAGGGAAGGGCGGGCACGATCCTGCCGGAAATATCCAGTTTCCGCTCGAAAACACCCCGTGCCGCGAAATGCGCGTCAACCGCAGCTTCGCGCGGAGTCTTCAACACGGTGCAGCAACAATCTGCCGCCGCAAGCAACGGCTCCCAATATGTGGAGGTCTGGCCGGCCAGACGCCGCGCGACTTCGGCGGCGCAGGCATCCGGGTCGCTCTGGTCGTCGCGAAGATCGGGCGGCAGGTCAATCACGTCGCAGAATGCCTGCCAGAACTTTTCCTCGATCGCGCCGACGGCGATCTGCCGGCCATCCGCCGCCGTATAGAGACGATAGCGCGCCTGCCCCCCGGTCAGGCGGGTGCCGCCGCTTTGGATCTCGTGCCCCGCGATCACGCCTTCGGCATGGGCCCAATAGGCAAAGGCGAATGCCCCCTCGGACATGGCGATATCCAGATGCGTGCCCTGGCCGCCCTGCTGCCGCGCGATCAGGGCAAGAAGGATGTTCACCACCGCCGGATAGGTGCCGCCGCCAATATCGGCAACCAGGCCGAACGGCATGGTGGGCCGCGCGTCCGGCCCCCGGCTGAGCGACAGGATCCCCGAATCGCCCACATAATTGAGGTCATGGCCCGCCGCCATGGCCTTGGGGCCTGTCTGGCCATATCCGGTGATCGAACAGTAGATGATGCCGGGATTGATCGCGCGCACAGCCTCATATCCCAGGCCGAGCCGGTCCATCACGCCGGGGCGGAACTGTTCCACCAGGACATCGGCCTTTTCCAGCAGGGGGCGCAGGATATCCATGGCCTCCCCTGACTTCAGGTCGAGCGCCACCGACCGCTTGCCGTGGTTGAGCACGGCAAAGCCGATGCTCTCGCCGTCGATCTTGGGCTCGGTCAGGCGCGCGTCCTCGCCCGTTCCGGGGCGCTCGAACTTGATGACCTCGGCCCCGGCCTCGGCCAGCATGAGCGTGGCCATCGGACCGGGAAGAAGGGTGCTGAAATCCAGCACCAGGATATCCTTGAGCGGCTGTGTCATCTTCCCTCCCTCACGCGAAACGCGCGGCCCCGTTGTTGAGAACCACCACGTCGCGCGCGGGGATCGAGGCGCGGAACCGGGCCTCGCCGCCCTCTTCCCAGATCTCGAACCGCACGGTCTCGCCGGGATAGACCGGGGCGGAAAACCGCACGTCCAGCCCGACAAGCCGGGCGGCGTCATAGTCGAGCAGCGACTTGAGGATCGCCCGCGCCGCCAGACCATAGGTCGCAAGGCCGTGCAGGATCGGACGGTCGAACCCGACCGAACGCGCCACATCCGGGTCGGCGTGAAGCGGGTTCATGTCACCGCTGAGGCGGTAGATCAGCGCCTGGCGCGGCAGGGTTTCGATATCGACGACATGATCGGGCGCGCGGTCGGGCAGGGCCGCCGGGGCCGGGCCGGGCCGGTTTTCGCCGCCGAACCCGCCATCGCCGCGGCAGAAGGCCGACATCGCCACGCGCGCCAGTTTGTCGCCACTGTCGGCGTCGATGATATCGCGGCTCTGGTAGATGA
>DIUD01000073.1 GCA_002428225.1 Roseovarius sp. UBA6167
GCCGGACGTGATCCAGTGGGCGCCGGGCCTGCCCAAGACCCGCTTTGGCAAGATCATGCGCCGCATCCTGCGCAAGATCGCCGAGAACGATTTCGACACGCTCGGCGACACCTCGACGCTGGCCGATCCGTCGGTGGTCGATGATCTGATCGCCAATCGCGTGAACGCCTGAGGGGAGGGGGGCATGGACGGAACCGACACCCCCCGGGGATGCGCAAATCTTGTCCTGCTCGGGCCGCCGGGCGCGGGCAAGGGCACGCAGGCGCGGATGCTGCAAGAGGGCTTTGACCTTGTGCAGCTTTCGACCGGCGACCTGTTGCGCGCCGCCGTGGCGGCGGGCACCGAGGCGGGCCGCGCGGCGAGGGCGGGCGTCTGCGACAAATGCGGGGCGAGCGAGATGACGCGGCGCGCCGAAGACAATGCCGAGACAGTGGAGCAACGCCTGCGCGCCTATCACGCGCAGACCGCGCCGCTGATCGACTATTACGACGCAAGGGGCGTTCTCGCCCGCGTCGATGCGATGGCCGGGATCGAGGCGGTCTCGCAAGCACTGAGGACGATCGTCCGCAAGACGGTCGCGTAAAGAAAAGCCGTTCCGGTGTGTGCTGGTGCGGGCCAGGATAAAACCAAGACAAAGGGAGGACAGGCTTTGTCCGATCAAGACTCTGCAACCGCATATTGGAAAGCCAATCTGCGTCTCATCAAATGGAGCCTGGTGATCTGGGCTCTGGCTTCGTTCGGGTTCGGCATCCTGCTGCGTCCGCTGGTCTCGGGGATTGCCATTGGCGGCACCGATCTCGGGTTCTGGTTCGCGCAGCAAGGTTCGATCATCGTGTTCATGGTGCTGATCTTTTTCTACGCCTGGCGTATGAACAAGCTCGACGCTGAACACGGCGTTGACGAAGAATAAGGGGCGAAAGTCATGGATCAAACGACACTCAACATCATCGTCGTGGGCCTGAGCTTCGCGCTCTATTTCGGCATCGCGATCTGGGCCAAGGCGGGATCGACCGCGGAATTCTACGCCGCAGGTCGCGGCGTGAACCCGGTCGTCAACGGCATGGCCACCGCGGCCGACTGGATGTCGGCGGCCTCGTTCATCTCGATGGCGGGTCTCATCGCCTTCGTGGGCTACAATAACTCCAGCTACCTCATGGGCTGGACCGGCGGCTATGTGCTCCTGGCGATGCTGCTTGCGCCCTACCTGCGCAAGTTCGGCAAATACACCGTGCCCGAATTCGTGGGTGATCGCTTCTACAGCAACACCGCCCGGGTGGTCGCGGTCATCGCGCTCATCACCATGTCGGTGACCTACGTGATCGGTCAGATGGCGGGTGCCGGCGTGGCCTTTTCGCGCTTTCTGGAGGTGGACAACACGACCGGCCTCCTGATCGCGTCGGCGGTGGTCTTCGTCTATGCCGTGCTTGGCGGGATGAAGGGCATCACCTACACGCAGGTGGCGCAATACTGCGTGCTGATCATCGCCTACACGATTCCGGCGATCTTCATCTCGCTGCAACTGACCGGCAAGTTCCTGCCGCAGATCGGCCTCTTCTCCGAGCATACCGCCTCGGGGCAGTATCTGCTGGTCACGCTCGACGGGCTGCTCAACGATCTGGGCTTCAACCGATACACGACCGGCTCCAGCCTCTGGCTGATGGCGCTCTTTACCCTGTCGCTGATGATCGGCACCGCGGGTCTTCCGCATGTTATCATCCGCTTCTTCACCGTGCCGCGCGTGGCCGATGCGCGCTGGTCCGCGGGCTGGGCGCTGGTGTTCATCGCGCTGCTTTATCTTACCGCTCCGGCGGTGGGGGCGATGGCGCGTCTGAACATCATGACGACCATGTGGCCGCAGGGCGCGCAGGGCGAGGCCGTTGCGATCGAGGACCTGCCCGACTGGTTCGAGACCTGGCGCGTGACCGGTCTGCTGGGTGTCGAGGACAAGAACGGCGACGGCAAGATCCAGTATTACAACGAAAAGTCCGAGGCGATGCAGGCGCTGGCCGCGGAGCGTGGCTGGCAGGGCAATGAACTGGTGACGTTCAATCAGGACATCCTCGTGCTGGCCAACCCCGAGATCGCCGGTCTGCCGGGATGGGTGATCGCGCTGATTGCCGCCGGTGGTATCGCCGCGGCGCTCTCGACCGCTGCCGGTCTGCTGCTGGCCATTTCCTCGGCGATCAGCCACGACCTGATCAAATCGACGATCAATCCCGGCATCTCGGAAAAAGGCGAGCTTCTGGCCGCGCGCATCTCGATGGCGGTTGCGATCGTGGTGGCGACCTATCTGGGCCTAAACCCGCCGGGCTTTGCCGCTCAGGTGGTGGCGCTGGCCTTCGGTCTGGCGGCGGCCTCGCTCTTTCCGACGCTGATGATGGGCATCTTCTCCCGGCGCATGAACTCGGCCGGCGCGACGGCCGGGATGCTGGTCGGCCTGATCTCGACGACGCTCTACCTGTTTCTCTACCTGGGCTGGTTCTTTGTCCCCGGCACGAACATGCTGAGCGCGGATCAATACCTGTTCGGCATCCCGCCGACGCATTTCGGCCCGATTGGCGCGTTGCTGAACTTTGGCGCGGCCTATCTCGTGTCGAGCATGACGGCAGAACCGCCGCAGGAAATCCAGGATCTGGTCGAGAGCGTGCGCGTGCCCCGTGGCGCCGGCGCGGCCACGGGTCACTGAACCAACTGGCGGGGGCGGCATCTGCCGCCCCTGTCTCCTTCGCCCGCCGGTATTTCAGGCAAGACCGGGCGCTTTCGCGTCCTTTTCCCAAGCCCGCAGGAAGGAGCCACGCGCGATGGCCAACGCCGAGCCGACACCCATTGACGCGCTTTGCAGCAATCCGCCCTTCGATGCGCTTCCCGAGGGGGTGCGCGCCGGGTTGGCCCCGCATCTGCAACGCGTCCCGCTTGCGCCGGGCGAGGTGCTGTTTGCCACCGGCGATGCGCTCAAGGGGTTCTATCTCGTCGAGAGCGGCGCGCTCGACATCGTCACAGGGGGCAGCGAACCGGTCTCGCGGCGCGGCCCCGGCGATATGATGGGCGAGCGCGGCCTGCTGCGCGACGGCACGGCTCAACTGACCGCGCGCGCGGTCGAGCCGACGCAGCTGATCCTCGTGCCTGCCGACCGGTTCCTGCGGCTGATGGACGAGGTGCCCGAGATCGGACAATGGTTTGCGCGCGCGCGACCCCTTCGCCATGCCGATGACGGGCCTTATGCGACCGGGCTGACCGCGCTTCAGGTCTCTGACCTGATGGCGAAAACGCCGATCACCTGCACGCCCGAGACCACCATCACCGAGGTGGCGCGGCTGATGCGCGAGCATGTCATCTCCTCGGTAGTGGTGATGGCGGGCGCGCGGCTGGCGGGCATCATCACCAGCCATGACCTGACCAACAAGGTGCTGGCCGAGGGGTTGTCAGGCACCATTCCCGTCGCACAGGTGATGACGCCGGACCCGGTGACCATCGCGCCGACGCAACTGGGTCTCGACGCGCTGATGAAACTTGCCGAACTGGGCGTCAATCACCTGCCGGTGGCGCAGGGCGGGCGCGTCGTGGGGATGATCGGCAAGACCGACCTGTTCCGCCAGCAGGCCGCTACCGCCAGCCACATGGTTGCCGATATCGCAGGCGCGGGATCGGCCGCAGAGATGGCGCATGTCATGGACCGCGTGCCCGGCCTTCTGGCGCAACTGGTGCGGGCGGGGGTCAGGCCGCATTCCATCACCCGCCGGATCACTGACATCACCGACGCGATCACCCGCCGCCTTTTGCGGCTGGCGGAAGAAGAGCTTGGCCCCGCGCCGGTGCCGTGGCTCTGGGCCGCCTGCGGCTCCCAGGGGCGGCGCGAACAGACCGGCGTCAGCGATCAGGACAATTGCCTGATCCTCGACGATACCTTTGACGCGGACGCGCATGACGGCTATTTCGCGGCGCTGGCAAAATATGTCAGCGACGGGCTGGATGCCTGCGGCTTCTTCTACTGCCCCGGCGACATGATGGCCACCAACCCGCGCTGGCGGCAGCCGCGCCGCGTCTGGCGCAGCTATTTCGCGGGCTGGATCGCGCAGCCCGACAACCAGGCGCAGATGCTGGCCTCGGTCATGTTCGATCTGCGCCCGATCGCCGGCGAGGCGGCGCTGTTCGAGAACCTGCAAACCGAGGTGCTGGCGAAGGCGCGCAAGAACTCGATCTTTGTCGCCCACATGATCGCCAACTCGCTCAAGCATACGGTGCCGCTCGGCCTGTTCCGGGGCTTTGCGCTGATCCGCTCGGGCGAGCACAGGAACACCATCGACCTCAAACATTCCGGCGTCGTGCCGGTGGTCGATCTGGGGCGCATCTATGCGCTAGTGGGCGCGCTCGAGGTGGCGGGCACGCGCGACCGGATCGAGGCGGGGCGCGCGGCGGGTGTGGTCTCGGAGAGCGGTGCGCACGATCTGCTCGACGCCTACGATCTCGTCGCCGAAACGCGGCTGCGCCATCAGGCGGCGCAGATCCTGCGCGGCGACAAACCTGACAATTTCATGAACCCCGCCGAACTGTCGGATCTGGAGCGCAATCACCTGCGCGATGCCTTCATGGTCATCAAGACGATGCAATCGGCCGTGGGACAATCCCGAGGGGTGCTGAGCTGACATGTTCTTCGAACTGATCGCGACCTTTGCCGCCGGAATCGGGGCTGCCGCTGCGATTGTTGCCTTGGCGCATCTGACCGGCGGGAGGCTGCCGCGCTATGGCGCGCCTGCGGCGGCCGGTCTGGCCATGCTCGCCTATGCCGTCTGGTCGGAATACAGCTGGGCCGCGCGCACGGCGGGCACCCTGCCCGAGGGGGTAGAGGTGATCCACGAGGTGGCCGAATCGAAACTCTGGAAACCCTGGACCCATGCCGTGCCGCTGGTCACGCGCTTTGTGGTGCTCGACCGCGCGGGTGTGCAGAGCAACCCCGCAGTCCCCGGCGTGTTCCTGGTCGATGTCTATCTTTTTGCCCGCTGGAACCCGCCCGCGCGGCTGCCGCAATTCGTCGATTGCCCCAACCGGGCGCGCGCCGAGGTCACCGAGGCCGCACTTGCCGATCCGTCCCGGGCCGCGTGGAGGCGCGCGCCCGAGGACGATCCGCTTCTGGAGGCGCTCTGCACATCCTGACCGGGAGAGGAGGCCCGCGATGCCGCAAAAGACCGTTCTGCTCGTCGAGGACGAGGACAATATCGCGCTTGCGCTCGCCCATCTGATCGGGCGCGCGGGCTACGGCTTGCGCCGCGTGGCGAGCGGCACCGACGCGATGACCGCGCTGGCCGAGCAACGCCCCGATCTGGTGGTGCTCGACGTGATGCTGCCGGGCAAATCGGGCTATGAGGTCTGCCAGCTTATCCGCCGCGACGAGGGGCTGAGAGGTGTCAAGGTGCTGATGATCACCGCGGGTGGCGGCGAGATGGAGCGGCGCAAGGGCATGGCCGTGGGGGCCGACGCCTTCATGACCAAGCCGTTCTCGACCGCAGATCTGACGCAAAAGGTCTGCGCGCTTCTGGAAGACGGCGCATGACCCTTCGGCTGACCCGGCGTCTGGGCCTGCGGCTGCGCTTTGCGCTCTTCTTCGCCGCGCTCGGTCTGGGCGGCGTGGGGCTCATTGGCGCGGGGCTGTGGTTTGGCTATCTGCGCGGCGGCGGGCCAGTGGATGGCTATGTCATCGGGGGCATGATCGCCGCTCTCGGGGTGCTGGGCCTCTCGGCCTGGATCGGGCTTTTGTTCGACGAAAACGTGGCCAGGCCCATTCTTGCGCTCGCCTCGGACCTGACGACGCGCGCGCGCGCCGATGTGGATTTGCAGATCGACGAGGGGCAGGCGAAACATCTCGGCACGCTTGCCCCCGCTGCCAATGCGATCAACGCCGCGCTCTCGGAGGCGCGCGCCGCGCGGGCGCGCGCGGTCGCGCGCGAGACCGCCCGCATCGCCCGCGAAAAGGCGCTGTTCGAGGCGCTCTTTCGGGACCTGGGCGAGGGTGCTGTGGTGGCCACGCCTGACAACCGGGTGATGCTCTACAACCGCATGGCGCAGGAACTTTTGCCGCGGATCGGGCTTGATCGCCCGCTCGATGCGGTGTTGCGCCCCGAGCCGGTGGCCGACGCGCTGCGCCGGGTGGAAGAGGCGCGCATCAAAGGGCGCGCCACCGCCGAGACCTTTCTTGCCGCCTCTGCCGATGGCAGGCGCTTCCTTCAGGGGCGCGTCACGCCGATCGTGTCGGATGAGGAACTGTCGGGCCATGTGCTGATCTTCCGCGACGCCACCGACGATCTGCGCGCCCATGCCGAGCAGGCCCATCTTTTCAACACCTTGCTGGAGGGCGTGCGCCGTCCCGCGGGCACCATCGCGGCGCTTCTGGATGTGCTTGAGACCGGCGGGGATCTGCCCCCCGAGGCGCGCGCGGGTTTTCGCAAGGGGATATCGGAGGAGATCGCGCGCCTGTTCAAGGTCATCGACAGCACGGCGGCCGAACAGGCCGCGGCCACCTCGCGGCGCTGGCCGGTCTCTGCGGTGGCGGTCAGCCATATCTTTGACGCGGTGCGCGCACGCAAGGCGTTGAGCGTCACCGCCACGCCCTCTGACGCCATGGTGGCCTGCGACGGCTTTGCCATGGCGGCGCTGCTTTCGCGGCTGATCGAACGGCTGTCCGAGAGCGGCACACGCGAGGGGTTTGCCCTCGCCGCCGAAGGGGAGGGGGCCGAGACGCGGCTTGTCCTTGGCTGGCAGGGCGAAGTTGCCACCGATGGCGAGATCATGGGCTGGCTCTCTGCGCCGCTATCGCCCGCCTATGGGCATTACTCGGGCCGCGACGCGCTCGACGCGCATCAGAGCACGATCTGGGCAGAGGGGCAGGGCAGGTCGCACCGCATCGTGCTGCCGCTGCCGTCGGCCAGCGCGCCGCTTGCCCCCGGCGATCCGCGCCCCGAATTCTACGATTTCAACCTGCCGCCTGCGCCGAACGCAGAGGTGGCCGCGCGCGACCTGTCGGAGCTGAGCTTTGTCGTGTTCGACACCGAGACCACGGGCCTCTCGCCGCGCGGCGGCGACGAGATCGTGCAGATCGCCGGGCTGCGCATCGTCAACGGGCGCATCCTGCGCGGCGAGACCTTCGATTCGCTGGTCAATCCGGGCCGCCCGATCCCGCCCGCCTCGACTCGCGTGCACCACATCACCGATGCGATGGTCGAGGGCGCGCCCGACATCCGCGACGTGGGCCGGCGGTTTCACGATTTCTGCCAGGGGTCGGTTCTGGTGGCGCATAACGCGCCCTTCGACCTGGCCTTTCTGCGGCTCAAGGAAGACGTGATCGCGCGGCGCTTCGACAATCCGGTGCTGTGCACGGTGCTGATGTCGGCGGGGCTGTTTGGCCACACCGGACAGCATACGCTCGACGCGCTCTGCGCGCGGTTCGGCATCACCATCCCGGCGCAGGCGCGCCATACTGCCATGGGCGACACGGTGGCCACGGCCGAGGTCTTCGTGCGGATGCTGGCGCTCTTGCGCGACAGGGGGGTGACGACGCTTGGCGGTGCCATCGCCGAGGAGGGGCGGATGACGAAGATCCGCAAGGCGCAGGCCTATTGAGCGCATGACTTGACCCGCCTGCCGCGCTGGCCTAATTGGGGGCAGGTGCGGGCGTTGTGTAATGGTAAGACCTCAGCCTTCCAAGCTGATGATACGGGTTCGATTCCCGTCGCCCGCTCCATTGTTATGCATAAGCAATTGTTTTTACATACATTTTTACTGCCAGCAGAATTCAATCACACCTTGAACCCGCCCTTAAATAGTTACTGCAAAGCAACACGGTGAAAGGGCACCGGCGCACCATATCGCGTTATTTTACCAGAATTTTGTGAGTGAGAAAGCATAACCCCGCCCCGCGCACTCGCCCCCTCCCGGATCGCCCGGCATTGGCACCGGATCACGCGGCTTGCGTTACCGCCTCGGGTGAGGCACGATCAGGGCATGACGTTCAACAGTTTTCGCCGCTTCCTCTATACCTTTGCCAAGTATCTAGGCGATGCTCAGGCGGTCACGTCCAGGCGCAAGGGCGCGGTCTCCCGTCGCGTAGGTCGCAGGATAGCAGGGCGCATCACTGGCAAGGGCTTGGGCAAGCTGTTCAAGTAGGATCACGCTGCCAGAATGAGCGCGCGGAACCGCTCTGGGTCGAAGCGGCTCAGCACCGCCTGCGGATCAAGTCCGGCCAGCGTGCAAACCGCTTCAAAGTCGGGTGAGCCAAGCCAGCCAGTATCCCGGCCCTTGGCCACGTCATGCAGCGCATGTGCCAATATCGCGTGCCACAAGCGGGCCTCGGGCGTGCGGGTCATCTTGCTTTAGCCCCTCGGTTTCGAGCCGATCGGGCCGGGGTTGCCTGACCCCGGCCCATGACGCCGCGCCCCCTCAACGCCAGAAAAAGAGCCGCGCCCTGTCAGGGTTTATCCACTCACTGACTAACAGCCGCGATATCACCGCCCCAGACCAGCAGGTTAAACTCGCGGGTATCAATCGCCATCGTGCGCATGGCGTCGTCGCTTGCCAATCGCAGCCCCGCAACGACGAACTCATGCACGGCGCGAAGCTCCTCGATCTGGCCCGCCTGTTCGGGAAAGTCCTGCCCGAAAGCCGCCTCACGCAAGCTGTCCGCTGCATCCGAATCAAGCCCGTGAAACGCCTCGGGCATTTCGAGAATGGCCGTCGCCAGCATGGCAGGCGGATTGTGCAGCATGATCGCGCGCCGCGTTTTGTCCATGTCGAACCATGCCCGGCGCAGATCGCTGCGCAGCACCGCCGCCGCCACATCGGTCGGGTCGATCTTGCGCACGCCTTGCGCCCGCAAATGCTCGATCTGCCGTTCGATCCCGCGCCGCCCGTCATAATCCGCCTGACGGTAGGCGGGCGCGAATTCACGCGCTGCAAAGATTGCAAGGTGCTCTCGCAACCCCGCCTCGGTCAGCCGCCGGGCGATTTTCTGCGCCTCGGCCTCGGCGCGCAGGGCGTTCGCGCCAGTGGCAAGGCGCACAAGGTATCCCCGCGCCCGGTGAACGATCTGTTGTTCGCTTTCGGCCCAGTGCCACCGGGTCGCCAGCATGGTGCCAAGAGGATCAGCAGCCGAGACTACCGTGTTTTGAGTATCCATTTTCGTCGCTCCTTTTGTGTGTCGTCATTGGAAGTGGTAAGTGCCGACCATGGCTTTGCGTTTGCGGCGTTGTGCCGCCAATGTTGCCACCAGCCCCGCAACCGCGTTTGCGAGGTCGTCGTGACCACCGGGCGGATGGTCGATCATGTCCCGCCCGCTGCGCCCCGTGCGCCGTTCCAGCGCCTGCATCTGGCGCGCAAGTTTCTGGTCGGGCGGCAACTCCACCCGGCCCGAGTTCATCGCGGCCAAGAGTTCGAGGTAAAGCCCGTTGCGGTCCAGGTCGGAAACCACGTAGGCGACGCCGTGTTTCAAGAATTCGTCGCGCGGCCACCGGCCCGCGTATCGGTCGCCCGTCACCTTTCTGATGCCATACTCGCGCAACAACCCCGCATATTCTTTTGCGATGCCGGCGGGTGAGCCATGCAGCCCGCGCACCACGTCCACCACTGCCGCGTCACCGTCCCGGTGGCCAATCGCTAACGTGAACTCATCCTGCCCACCGCCCGCCGGGTCGGTGAAGGCGACGTAATGCACACCCCGCGCCGCCGGCAGCTCCTTGGGCTTGGGCCGGGTGGCCTGCTCGATCAGGTCCGGGTCGATCAGGCTTGCAATGTCACTGCGAAACTGCGCCAGGTATTCAGCCGATGCCCGCGCGGCGTCGTCGTTCATTGCGGCGTCGACAACCCGTTGAGGCAGGGTCGGGTTCATAGTCATTGAGGGCGCTTGCGCCACCAGCACCGGGCTATCATGGCCAAAATGCCGCCGATATTGATCCCACAAGACACCCCGCCGGGCATAGGGCGACGAAAGAGCAATCAACTTGCCCCCGAGTGTCGCAAGGGCAGGGCGCAGCGCCGCGATGACCTCAACATCGGGGTTCGCGCCTTCGACGTGCCAAAAGGCCACCTCATCCAGTATCGCCGCGCTCAGGGTGTAGCCCCGCACGGCGCGGTGCGATGCAGTGTGAACCTCGATAGCGGCCCGGTTGCGGAATTCGACCTGTTCGGAATTCTCGCGCAGTACCATGCGGCGCAGCATCGGGTTTTCGTTCACCAGCCCGCTTATATACCGCATGACGGTGCGCGCCTGTCGCCGGTCGGACGCGATCACCATGCAGGTCGCAACTTCACCCGGTGCAAGACTGTCCCGGTGATCGGCGAAACATGCCTCAAAAAGAGCAAGCAAAGCCGCAATTTGGCTCTTGCCGCCCCTGCGCCCTACCGCAAGCCAAAGTTCATGCGCGGCCTCCTGTGGCGTCTCTGCGCGCCCCGTGATCGCCTTGAACGTCTCGGCCCCGGTATCGGCCAAGGGCAGGCCATAGAAGCCCCCCAAGAGCGCCCGCCACGCGCCGAAACTGTCGCCCCCGAACGTGCCGCCGAATAGCTGCCGATCAGTCATGGCGTCGAGAATTGACACGCTCAGGCGCAGCGCGCGCATACCCGAGGTGCTCAGCGCCGCCCAGATCGTCGCAGGACGGCCCAGCATCCCGCTTGCGAGCGCTAGGGCGGTTTCGATGCCCTCTGCCACCACAAGCGGCCCTTGCGCCTGTGTGAGTCTCACAGCGCCGCCAGCGACGGCCCCTAGCATCGCCTTGTCAGGATCAATCGCCGCCTTGCCGGTGCCGTCCGGGCGCAAGTATGTGCGATGCACCGAAAAGCCGTCCGCGCGCTCGATCAGCGCCACCAGCGCCGGGTGCCGCCTTGCGGTCGGCCCGTGCCAACATTGAGGGTGAAAGCGCAGCGTGTCGGGCAGATCGCAGGTGATCCCGCGAGTTCGCAAATACCGCTCGGCTGGCGTGCCGGTGATCGGCAGTGCCTCTTGCCATACCGCCCGCGCCTGCCGAGCGCGTTTCTCGGCCTGCGCGCGTTCCTCGGCCTTGCGCTGCGCGACAAGCGCCGGATCGGGCGGGCGGTAGTCACCGGATCGGATGCCCGCCGCCGCCGCGATATCCGCGAAGGCGCAGGCGCTCTTTTTGCAATGCAGCAACAGCCCGGATGCACCATCGGAAAGCGTCAAAGCGTTCTGGTCGCGGCGGCGTTCGGGTTGGCAGACCGGGCAGGGCGCGCAGCCGTATCGGCCCAGCCAGCGCCCGCCAAGGTCTCGGGTGAGGGTTGCGGCGTCAGTCATTGCGGCCACCATCAAAACGGCACCGGATCGGCGTCGGCGGGTGCCGGGCGCGGCGTTTCGTAGGTAAATTCGCCCTCTCGCCCGGCTATGCGCAAGAAGGCGCAAATCGCGTCGAAAGCGGCCTTGGCCAGATCGAACGTCGCAAATTCAAGCGAAGCGACATCGGCGTGTCCGTCAACGATGTGAACAAACCACCCGCTTTGGCCGGACCAATCGGGCGCGCGAAGGTGGACGTCCAGGGGGTGGTCTCCGCGCGCGGAATCGGCGGCGTTTGCCTTTTCCAGCTTTTCGAGAAGAATTCTGCAATGTTCGTCGCGATGGTCGCCGAATTCGCGCACGAATTGCAGCGCGTCGAATTTTTCCCGCGAGTCCAGCGACTTGATATGGGCGTCGATCTTGTCGAGCGCGGCCCGCAGGCCGAAGGTCACCCGGTCGAGTTCCTGCGCAATCGACTCGCGCTGGTCTTTTTGATAATTTTTCATAGTAGTGCCTTTCGAGATATTGCCCGATCGGCGCGACGGTGTTAGAATACCTTGAGAGCCTGCCAGCCCTATAAAGAATCTCCCCCGTCCGCGCGCCAATCGCGGGCGGGATAATTTATGCGGCGTTCTTGTCGACTTGCGCGTTTTCCCACGATTCCAGATCGGCAAGCCGCCAATAATTTAGCCTGTTGATCTTGATCGGCTGGGGAAAATTTAGGGCAGGGTCGCGAACCCAACGCCACATCGTGACGTGTGATTTTTGGTAACGTTCGCGAACCTGCGGCCCCGTCAGGAATTCGACTTTTTCTTTCGTAGCGGTCATGGTGGCACCCTTTTTCTGTGGTGCCCCCCAATTTCACCAGTTGCCGCGAAAATTCAAAAGAATTGCGTTGCCAATAAAAAGCTACTTTCCAGCAACTCGGGCTTTCGCCTCCTCGCGCGCGATTATCTCTTCCCTCTCGCGCGCCTCTTCCGCGTATCGGCGCACCGTGCGCGGTGACGTGTCAAAAGCGCGCGCAGCGTCTTGAGCCGCAGCCTCCTCGCCCCCCGGTCCATGTTCCGCGACGCGGCGGCGATAGTCCGAAACAAGTGCGACCGCGTAGGGGTGCCCCGGCCCGACGCGCGCGGGCCTTCCATTCGGGCGCCCCCACTCGCCCGTCACCAACTGCGCCAGCAACTCGCGCTCATCGGGTCCGAGTGGTGCATCGCTTCGCAGAAACTCTGCCAGCGCCGCGCCCTCGGTTGTCGGGTCCTTCCCGTCCACAGGCTTGAACGCCCTTCCGGCGCGCGCGACAAGGCCCGTGATCGCCCCCCAGCTCATGCCAGCGCACCTTCCAGCCGCACAACCCTTGCAGCCTCGCGGCCCGCCAGGAAGCCGC
The DNA here is from genome assembly GCA_002428225.1 of Roseovarius sp. UBA6167. Classification (GTDB taxonomy): domain Bacteria; phylum Pseudomonadota; class Alphaproteobacteria; order Rhodobacterales; family Rhodobacteraceae; genus Roseovarius. Next base: position 12,651 of record DIUD01000073.1, read on the forward strand.
CCCACGCTGCCATGAGTGCGCGGCGCTTTTGCACCATTTCAGAGCGATCGTAGGCTTGCGCAACCTTTGATCCGACCTTGTGAAACAGCGCCACCTCTGCCAGGTCGCCGTCGAAACTGGTGCGCTCTGCAACCCAAGTCCTGAACGTCGATCGCAAGCCATGGGGCACGGCCTGTTCGCTCGTCTTGGCGTCAACGTAGCCATTGCCCCCGGCCTTCTGGTCGGCCTCGTGTATGGCGCGCATCATCTTTCCCAAGGTTGCGTCCGATAGCGGCCCGCCGCGCGGTGCCCAGAAAACAAGGTCACTGTCTTTCAGGCGCGGAAGGCTTTCCAGTAGCGCAACCATTTCGTCGGTCAGGGGAATGCGCTTTGCGGTTTCATTCTTGGGTATCTTCGACGCTTGCCTGCCCGGCTGAATCGTCCACAGTTTCGCCTTCAGGTCGATCTCGGCCCATGTCGCAAAACGGATCGCGCCGGATCGTGTCGCCGTCATCGCCTGAAACGCCAGCGCCTTTGCCCCCGTGCCGTCCCGCGCCTGTAGCGCCTGCCACCAGCGCCCCACGTCATCCAACTGCAACGCCGGGTAGTTCTCGGCCCCTGCCACCTTGGAAGGCGCGGGCAGGATCATGTCCAGGTTGCCCCGCCATGCCGCCGGGTTCGGCCCCTCTCGGTGTCCGTTTACCGTCGCCCATGCCAGCACCTTTTCCACCCGCTCGCGCACCTTGACGGCGGTGACGTTTCTATCATCCCAAAGCGGGGTCAGCACGCGCAGCACGTCTTGCAGGCCAATGTCGTGCACGGCCATCTGGCCAAGTTCGGGCAGGGCGTAAAGTTCAACCGTGCGCCGCCATTGTTGCCGATACTTGTCCGTGCTGAATTCCTTGATCTTCTGCGCGGCGAATTTTTCCCAAGCCTCGCTAAAGGTCATCCCCCTGCGCGCAGATGCCATCAGCGCGGCCCGTGTGGCCTTTCTCTCTGCTATCGGGTCTATACCAGCTTCCAGCTTGGCCTTGGCCTCTCGGGCCTTGTCACGCGCCGCGCCGGGCAAAACATCGGGATAAGCCCCAAGCCCGATTTCGCGCTTCTTGCGCCCGCGCTGGATCGTGCCATCGGATAGGCGGGTTTCGGCCCAGTCCCCATATCGGGTTCGTAGCACCCACGATTTCGCCCCGCTCGGCCAAATCTGGATATGCAAGCCTGCCACCCCACCGACCGCGACCTTGACGGGTTTTTCCCCGCCAGGGTGTTTCAGGTTCTTGATCTGCGCCGGCGTCAGTTCCCTTGCACGTGGTGGCATGGTGTCCCGCCCTTCATTCTGCCCTTAGCTATGTTCTGCAACGTAAGGGCATGAAAGGCGGTGAGCAAGTGAAAATCCGTATCGGCCAATGAATCAAGGCGATAAGCGGTGCCGCGCAACGCCGCGAAAGCCTATGTTGTGTCCCGTCGCCCGCTCCATCCTCTTGCCGCCGCGCCCCTTTTTCGGTATCGCATCCGATACCGGCCCCATGCCGTACGCTTGCGAAAAAGGGTGTCTTCCCATGCCTGATCCCCAGCCCGTCCGTTCCGCCTTTCACACTGTCGAGGAGGGGTGGATCGACCATAACGGCCACATGAACATGGGCTATTACACCGTTCTGTTCGATCATTGCGCTGACGATGTCTTTGCCGGGATTGGCTTTGGCCCGGATTATGTGGCGGCGCGGGGGCTGACCACCTATGCGGCAGAGTTCCACATCCGCTACCTGCGCGAGGTGAAGCTGGGCGACCGGCTTTTCAGCAAATTCTACATGCTCGATCATGACCCCAAGCGATTTCATTACTTTCAGGAGCTTTACCACGAGGAAGGCTGGATTTCCGCCACCGGCGAGGGGCTGACCCTGCACGTTGACCTCTCCGGCCCCCGCGTCGTGCCCATGCCTGACGATATCGCCGCGCGCGTGGCGGCCATGGCCAGGGCGCACGCATCCCTGCCACGCCCCGAGGGTGTGGGCAGCCGCATCGGCATCCGGCGCAGACAAGCCTGACAAAGAGGGGGATCAGGGCGGACCCACTGCCCCGCCTGCCGGCCTTCTGGTGGCCATCAAGAGAAAGGGGCCACCAGACTGGCGGCCCCTTTTTCCGTTTCGATATGTTCGCGCCGATATAGCGGATCAGCGCTTGGAGAACTGGAAGCTCTTGCGTGCCTTGGCCTTGCCGTATTTCTTGCGTTCCACCACGCGGCTGTCGCGGGTGAGGAACCCGGCTGCCTTGAGTGCGCCGCGCAAGGACGGATCGTAAAGCTGGAGCGCCCTGGAGACGCCATGCTTGACCGCCCCGGCCTGGCCCGAAAGCCCGCCGCCCTTGACCGTCGCCATCACGTCGAACTGGCCTTCGGTGCCCGACACGGTGAACGGCTGCTTGAGGATCATCTGAAGCACGGGGCGCGCGAAATACTCGTTGATCGGCTTGCCGTTGACCACGACCTTGCCCGAGCCGGGCTTGATCCAGACGCGGGCGACGGCATCCTTGCGCTTGCCGGTGGCGTAGGAGCGGCCAAGCGCATCGCGCTCGGGCTCACGCGGGGCCTCCATTGCGACTGCGGCACTGGCACCGCCGGCCACCGCTTCGAGACCTTCGAGGGTTTTGATTGCGTCGCTCATCAGTGGGCCACCCGCGTATTCTTCTTGTTCATGGATTTGACGTCGAGCACTTCGGGGCTTTGCGCCTCGTGGGGGTGCGCGGCGCCGGCATAGACGCGCAGATGGGTCATCTGGGTGCGCGACAAGGTGTTGCCGGGAAGCATCCGCTTGACGGCCTGCATGACCACGCGCTCGGGGTGCTTGCCCTCGAGGATCTGGCCGGTGGTGCGGCTCTTGATCCCGCCGGGATGGCCGGTATGCCAGTAATTGGGCTTGTCGCGCTTGTTGCCGGTCAGCTGCACCTTTTCGGCATTGATGACGATGACATTGTCGCCCATGTCCATGTGAGGGGTAAAGCTGGCCTTGTGCTTGCCGCGCAGGCGCATGGCGATGATCGAGGCAAGACGGCCCAGAACCACGCCCTCGGCGTCGATCAGGATCCATTTCTTGTCGATATCTGCCGGTTTTGCGGAAAAGGTCTTCATTTCGGGCAGAACCTTGTTGTTGTTCCAGTGATTGCGGGCAGGGCGCGCGGCCCTGTCCCTTCGATGGGCGGGTTATACGCGGATGATCTGGCGCGTCAACGGCGTTTTGCATGAAATTATCGTTTGAAAACAATGCTTAGTTAATTGGGTATCATGATACCCCATAATCGCCGCGCATATCGCGCCGGTAACTCGTTGTCGCAAGGCCGCAGAAGGTTTCCGATTTTCCCGCCCTTGCCGAGAAACCGCTTGCACGTCTCGCGCGCGGCCCTTATCTGCCCTCTCACTTGATCGGGACCGATCCCAACTTCGGATGTCTTCCGGGGGGGCGCTAAGGGACCGACTGGATTCAATCTGCTGGAACGAAGGGGAGCACCATGAAGGATGCCAGCCTCTTCCAACTGGGGATCGGTCTGGAGACAGGCGCCCAAGAGGAAGACACCGCACGCGGCACGACCGCCGCGCAGGAAGCCACCATTTTGCCACGCGACGTGCTCGATGCGGGCCGCGATGATCATTTCATCCGGTGCGACGGCGCTGTGTTCGCGGGCACGCATCTGATCATCGAGGTGGTGAATGGCCACGGTCTCGATGACGAGGCGCGGATTCAAAAGGCTTTCCGCGACTGCGTGGAGACCTGTGGCGCAACGCTGCTGCATATCCACACCCACAAGTTCAGCCCGCAGGGCGTCTCGGGCGTGGCCGTGCTGGCCGAGAGCCATATCTCGGTCCACACCTGGCCCGAGATCGGCTATGGCGCGTTCGACGTGTTCATGTGCGGCGAGGCAAAGCCCTGGCTGGCCGTCGATGTGCTGAAATCCGCGTTCGGCACCGCCGATGTGCGCGTCACGGAGCTTCGCCGCGGCGAGGGCGTGGTGACCGAGGCCGGGATCGCGGCATGAGCGAATGGGTCCGCGAGAGCCTGCACCCCGACTACGCGCAAAGCCTGCGGGTCGAGCGGATGCTCTACGACAGCGAGACCGACCATCAGCGGCTGAAGGTGTTCGAGAACGGCACCTTCGGCCGGGTGATGACGCTTGACGACGTGGTGCAGGTCACCGAGGGCGACAATTTCATCTATCACGAGATGATGACCCATCTGCCGATTCTCGCCCATGGCGCGGTGCGCCGCGTGCTGATCATCGGCGGTGGCGATGGCGGCATGGCGCGCGAGGTGCTGCGGCATCGCACGGTCGAGCATGTCACCATGGTCGAGATCGACGCGGGCGTGGTGGATTTTTCCAGGCGATATCTGCCGATGCTCGGCGCGGGCGCCTTCGACGATCCGCGGCTCGAGCTTGTGATCGCCGACGGGGCAGAGTTCATCCGCAAGACGGCGGGCGGCTATGACGTTATCATCGTCGATTCGACCGATCCCGTCGGCCCCGGCGAGGTGCTTTTCACCGACACCTTCTATGGCCATGCCAGACGGGCGCTCGATCCCGATGGCATCCTTGTGACGCAAAACGGCGTGCCCTTTCTCCAAGGCGAGGAGTTGACCGGCACGATGCGTGCCTTTCGGGCGCTTTTCGCCGATGCCACCTGCTATCTTGCCACGATCCCCACCTATGCCGGCGGGCCGATGGCCTTTGGCTGGGGCACGGACAGCCCTGCGCGATCGACACCTCTCGACGTGCTGCAAGGCCGCTTCCACGCCTCTGGGGTCGTGACCGATTACTACACCCCCGAGGTGCACAAGGCCGCCTTTGCCCTGCCCGGCTATGTGTTGAAACTGCTTCCCTGAGGCATGTCAGCCCCGGAAATGCCGGGCGAAACCCTCTGGCAGGTCGAACTCTGCCAGTGCGCGGGCGCGCGCCGATGCCGACATCTTGCGCGCGGTCTTGTGCACGATGCGCTCGAGCTTCCGGGCATCCTGCGTTGCCGCGAAGGGCGCAAAATACCAGCGCAGGAAGGTAAAGCAGATCGCATCCTCCAGCATCTGCACCTCCGCGTCGCGCTTGATCCCCTCCTTGCGCAGCATGGTCGCGGTGCGTGCGCAATCCGCGCGCCCGTAACCCGCCGCCGCCATGATCTGCGCCACCCGCGTCGCGTGATGTTTTGCCAGATCTGCCCGCCACGCCAGATAGCCCGCGCGCCCCTCCGGGTAGCCCGCGCGCGGCGAGGTCCAGCGTTCGATATGCTGCCCGCGCGCGGCGATCTGCAACGGCTCCGAAGCGTCCGGGCAAAGCCGCGCCAGTTCTGCGCTCATGCGCTGGCCATAAAGCAGCGCGGCGGGCGCGCCCTCGGCGTGGTTCGGATCCTGCGCATTGGCCGCGTCGATCGCCGCCAGCGCCTGCTCCAGCCGGTCGCTCAAGGGATGATGCGGGTGTATTTCATGCCTTCGAGCGAGACCCCGGCCATCAGCCCCGCCTGTCCGAAGATCACTGCCACCACAGGAGAGATGGACGTGGTGGTTTCCGCGCGCAGGTTTTCGCCCTGGTCGTTGAAGGCATACTGGATATCGGCCCCTGCCGCCCACCCTGAAGACCGGCGGAACGTCTGAAGCGCCTCCTCGGTCATGAAAAACAGCACATGGGCGAATTGTTGCGCCCCGATCTGAAGCCCGACGCTGCCCTTGGTGGCGGAATAGTAATCCACCGTCACGTTGTTGATCCTGAGCGCCCCGCGCCCATAGCCGCCGCCGACCACAAAGCCCGCCTGGGTCACCACCGGCATGACCAGCATCCCCGCCGACTTGTCTGCAAGCGAGCGCGTGCCGGGATAGGTGGCAAACATGTGATCGAGCGTGGCGTTCACCCGCGCGTCGATGCGCGCGGCGCCGGGGCTTCCGACACCGTTGTTGCAGGCCGCCAGAAGCGGCACGCCTGCCAGAACGCCAAGAGTGAAGCCGCGTCGTGTGAGATTGCTCATGTCCGTGCCCGTTCCTTGCCTCTGTCACCTCCGGCCTGTGACCTGCCGGTTCTCTACTCAGTATAGGGGTTCGGGTGCCGCCTGTCACTACGGATCGCGGACCCGCGCGGGTTCCCGCGCGGGGTGTCACCCGCGCAGGATGCGCGCGGCGGCGGGCGCGAAATAGCTCAGCACCCCGTCGCAGCCCGCCCGCTTGAAGCACATGAGGCTTTCCATCATCGCCCGTTCGCCGTCGATCCAGCCGTTCTGCGCGGCGGCCATGATCATCGCATATTCTCCCGAGACCTGATAGGCGAAGGTCGGCGCGCCGAATGTTTCCTTTGCCCGCCGGCAGATGTCGAGATAGGGCATCCCGGGTTTGACCATCACCATATCGGCCCCCTCAGAGAGATCGCGCGCGATCAGGCGCAGCGCCTCGTCGGAATTGGCGGCGTCCATCTGATAGGTCTTCTTGTCGCCCTTGAGCGCGTCCGCCGCCCCCACCGCCTCGCGGAACGGGCCGTAGAAGGCCGAGGCGTATTTGGCCGAATAGGCCATGATCGCCACATTGTGATGACCCGCGCCCTCGAGCGCGGCGCGAATGGCGCCCACGCGGCCGTCCATCATGTCCGACGGCCCGATGATGTCCACCCCCGCCTCGGCCTGTGACAGCGCCTGTTTCACCAGCGCCTCGACGGTGGCATCGTTGACGATCTCGCCATCGACCACATAGCCGTCATGGCCGGTGTCCGAATAGGGATCGAGCGCCACATCGGTCATCACCATGAGCCCCGGCACCGCGGCCTTGATCGCGCGGGTGGCGCGATTACTCAGGTTCTCGGGGTTCCACGCCTCGGCGCAATCGGCGGTGCGGTCGGCAACCGAGGTATAGGGAAAGAGACACACCGCCGGAATCCCGAGATCCACGGCCTCGCGCGCTGCCTCCACCACCTTGTCGATCGAGCGGCGAAAGACGCCGGGCATGGAGGGCACCGGCTCCTCCACCCCTTCGCCGTCGCGCACGAACATGGGCCAGATCAGATCGGCGGGCGAGAGCGCGGTCTCGGCCACCATGGCGCGCAGCGCGGGGCTCATGCGGGTGCGGCGCGGGCGCGAAGCGGGAAAGGTGGCCTGAATCGGGGTCATGGGCTGGCTCGTTGCGGGCTGTGTGCGCTCAACTTCCTCCCTTGCACGGAAATTCGCCCATCTCAAGGGTAGGAATTGCCGCGCGCGGGCGCTAAGACGGCGGGCGATACACTCCGCAGGGGCGCAGCCTTGACCCTTCTCGACAATGTTTTCGAATTCATCGACATGCGCTCGTTCAGCAACCTGTGGTTCTGGATTGCGCTGGCGGTGGTCTGGGCAAGCGCGAGCCATTGGGTGCTCGGCGTGCCCTGGGACATGGCCATTCGCGCCCGTCGCCGCCGCGATCAGGCGGCAATGACCGATTTCGAGGACATGGTGAGGATCAACATCAACCGGCTGTTGTCCGTGGCCCGCGAATCGGGGGTGATCCTGGCGGGGCTGGTGGCCTTTTTCCTCACCTCGCTGGCGATCCTGGGCTTTGGCTATGGCAACGAATTCTCGCAGGCGCTGTTCTTGCTGGGCTTTCCGCTGACCGGGGTCTGGCTTGTCTCGCTCGCAACGGCGCAGACGATCAGGGCCAGGGGGTTGGCGGGCGAGGCGCTCATCTCGCGGCTGCGTTGGCATCGGCTTGTGGTGCAGGTCATCGGCGTGGTCTCGGTCTTTGTCACCGCCCTGTGGGGCATGTATCAGAACATGAATTTCGGCGTTCTGGGCTGAGCGGGGCAGGCGAGGGATGAGCGACAAGCGCCATATCGTGATGGGCGGCGCGCCCGAGGGGTTCGACGCGCGCCTCGTGCTGGCCGAAATCGACAAGGCCGCCGGCCCCGTGATCCATGTCGCGCGCGATGACAAGCGCATGGCCGCGATGGCCGAGGCGCTGCGCTTTTTCGCCCCCGACATGCCGGTGATCCGCTTTCCCGGCTGGGATTGCCTGCCCTATGACCGCATCTCGCCCAATGCCGAGATTTCGGCCACCCGCATGGCGACGCTGGCGGGGCTGGCGCACACGATGCCGCCGCAATTCGTGCTGCTGACCACGCTCAACGCCGCGACACAGCGCCTGCCCGCCCGCGAGGTGCTGCGCGAGGCGGCCTTTGCCGCCTCCGTGGGCGAGCGCATCGACGAGGCCGCCTTGCGCGATTTCCTCGTGCGGATGGGGTTCACGCAGGCCCCTACCGTGACCGAGCCGGGCGATTATGCGCTGCGCGGCGGGATCATCGACATCTACCCGCCGGGCGAGGGCGGGCCGGTTCGGCTCGATCTTTTCGGCGACGTGCTCGACGGGGTGCGCCGGTTCGATGCGGCCACGCAGCGCACCACCGAGAAACTCGACCGGGTCGAGCTTGCCCCCGTCTCCGAGGTGATGCTCGACGAGGCCGCGATCCGCCGCTTTCGCCAGAATTACCGCATTGCGTTCGGCACCGGCGGGGCCGAGGATCCGCTTTACGAGGCGGTGAGCGCGGGGCGCAAGCAGGCAGGGGTGGAGCATTGGCTGCCTTTCTTCCACGAGCGGCTGGAGACGCTGTTCGACTACCTTCCCGATGCCCCGGTCACGCTCGACGATCAGGCCGAGGCCGCCCGCAATGCGCGCTGGGCGGCGGTGTGCGACCAGTACGAGGCGCGCCGCCACGCGCTCGGGCAGAAGGGGCGCGGCGACACGGTCTATCAGCCGATCGCGCCCGATCTGCTCTATCTCGATGATGCGGGCTGGAATGCGGCGCTCGGTCCGCGCCGGGTGGTGCAGTTCTCGGCCCTGCCGCGCCCGACGGGGCCGGGGGTGGTGGATGCGGGCGGGCGCATCGGGCGCAACTTTGCCCCCGAACGCCAGCAGGAAAGCATCAACCTTTTCGGCGTGCTGAAGGAGCATGTCGAGGAAAGGCTGGCGCTTGGCCCGGTTCTCATCGCCTCCTACAGCACCGGCGCGCGCGAGCGCATCGAGGGGCTTCTGGCCGATGAGGGGCTTGTCGGCCCGGTCTCGGTCAGCAGCATCAGGGGCGTGGGCAAACACGGGCTGCATCTGGCGATCTGGCCGCTTGAACAGGGGTTCACCGCGCCCGGCCTCACCGTCATTTCCGAACAGGACGTGCTGGGCGACCGGCTCATTCGCGGGGCGCGGCGCAAACGGCGGGCCGAGAATTTCCTGACCGAGGCACAGGCGCTCAGCCAGGGCGATCTGGTGGTCCATGTCGATCACGGGATCGGCCGCTATCTGGGGCTTGAGGTGGTCACGGCGGCGGGGGCCGCGCATGAATGTCTCGTGCTGGAATATGCCGAAGGCGCCAGGCTTTACCTGCCGGTCGAGAATATCGAACTGCTGTCGCGCTACGGTCATGAGGAGGGGCTGCTCGACCGGCTGGGCGGCGGCGCGTGGCAGGCCAAGAAGGCGAAGCTCAAGCAGCGCATCCGCGAGATGGCCGATCGCCTGATTCGCGTCGCCGCCGAGCGTGAATTGCGCCGCGCGCCGGTGATCGTGCCCGAGCATCACGCCTGGGAGGCGTTTGCCGCGCGTTTTCCCTATCAGGAAACCGACGATCAGCAGCGCGCCATCGACGATGTGCTCGCCGATCTGGAAGCGGGGCGCCCGATGGATCGGCTGATCTGCGGCGATGTCGGTTTCGGCAAGACCGAGGT